>NZ_JCALDF010000049.1:0-25951 GCF_059812725.1 Mycobacterium sp. NGS41 | reverse complement strand
GAACCGTCAATATCCGAAACCGCGACAACACGGCTCTGGCTGCTGTCGATGACCGCTGTTGCGCCCACATCCCACTTGACACGAGTTACAGCCAGCTAGATGGTGAGCACGATCTTTCCGGATACCTTCCCAGATACCAGCAGTTGATGCGCTTCGGCCGCCTGCTGGATGGGCATGCGCTTGCCGATGATCGGCCGGACTTTGCCGTCGGCGATCATCGGCCACACCGACGACGCCACCGCTGCGACGATCTCGCTCTTGCTGTTCGGGCCGGCCGTCGGCCGGGCACGCAGCGTGGTGCCGATAACCCGCGCGCGTTTGCTGAGCAGCTTGCCGAGGTTGAGCTCGCCTTTCACCCCACCCTGCATCCCAATGACGATCAGCTGCCCGTCGGTGGCCAGCGCGTCGATGTTGCGGTCCAGATATGCCGCACCCATGATGTCGAGGATCACGTCCGCGCCGTCGGTCTCCTCTTTCAGGCGAGCCACGAAGTCTTCGTCGCGATAGTTGATGGTGAGCTGGGCGCCCAAGTCGCGGCACAGTTGCAGCTTTTCCGGCGATCCGGCAGTAACCGCCACCCGGGCGCCCAACACTCGAGCCACCTGAATCGCGTGGGTTCCGATGCCGCTGGACCCGCCGTGTAGCAGGACGACTTGGCCGTCGCAGAGGCCAGCGGTGAGCACCAGGTTCGACCACACCGTGCACGCCACTTCAGGAAGCCCGGCCGCATCAGCCAAGTTCACACCCGACGGAAGCGGCATCAGCTGACCGGCCGGAACCGCCACGTACTCGGCGTAACCGCCGCCAGCCAGCAAGGCGCAAACCTCTTGTCCGACAGACCATCCGGGAACATCGGAGCCGACGTCGGCGACGACGCCGCTCACCTCCATGCCGATGGTTTCGCTGGCTCCCGGCGGTGGTGGGTATTTACCGGCGGCTTGCAGCACGTCGGCGCGGTTGACGCCGGCCGCTGCCACCTTGACCAGCACCTCACCGGGCCCGGGCGAGACATCGTATACTTCTTGCCAAGTCAGTTGTTCAGCGGATTCGGCGACGATGGCGCGCATGGTGGCCACGCTACCGGCGCCGCGACCGATAGCCGTGACTAGTGCGACGCAACGCTATCTCCGGTATAGGCCCACCGGCGGTCCCGCTACCCTTATCCGCGGTGGCGTGGCAGAGCGGCCTAATGCACTCGCCTTGAAAGCGAGAGACGGCTAAAACCGTCCGGGGGTTCAAATCCCTCCGCCACCGCCGATTTCGCCACGTCCTCCGCCACCGCCGCGAACGCGCGTGTTTGTACATCGACACGCCGGTGTAAGTGGCATTCTGCGCACGCTCGGCGGCGGAACGTCTGGGCAGACACTAGTAGCTACGGTCGCCCTCGCTGTCGTCGAAGAAATTCCATTCGCCGTCGTGTTCTACTTCCATGCGCCAGCCCAGTTCGTTGCCCTCGACCTTGTTATCGACAAACCACGCATGTGCGTCGTCGGCGCTTTCGATGTCCTTGGTGGCGACAACTTCGCCTTTAGGGTTGAGCACTCGGTACGTAGCCATACGGGGCAGTGTTCCCACCGCCCGCATAGTTAACCGGCAGGGATCTGGGCGGTGATCGTGTTCATCAGCGCGTTGTAGCGGTTGAGGGCTGGATCGCGGCCGGGCTTGCCGCTGCTGATCACACCGGCGGAGATGCCGCGCGCCGGGTCGGCCCAGATGGCGATGTTGGCCAGGCCTAGATTTCCGAACGCCGCGGCCGCGTTGCGCCCGAACGGTCCGAACCGGTTCGTGCCCAGCATGTACCCGGTACCCCAGCGAGCCGGCATCAGACCCACGGCGAAATCTGGCCGCAGCCGGCGGCATTCCTGCACCGCGCCGTACATCCTCTCCGGACTCATGATCCGCACTCCGTCGAGTTCACCACCGCGGCGCCAAATCTCGGCGAAGCGCGACATCTCGTTCGCGGTCGACACCGTGTTGGACGACGGGACCACGGTCGACAGAAACGCCGGAGTGTTTGTGTACGGGATGATCTCGTGCACGGTTCCGCCGATCGCCTTGCGGAAGATCGCCGCGATCACCGGCGGCAAGGGCCGCCCTGTGGCGTGGCTCGGCGCGACCAGGGGGATGTCCTGCTCGGCGACGCCGAAGTTGGTCCACCGGAAGCCCAGTGGGTCGAGAATCTCGGTAGCCAAAATGTCGCGAATGTCCTTGCCGGTGGCCGCATAGACGATCTCGCGCATCAGCGGGCCCCAGGTGAGCGCGTGGTAGATGTGCACCAATCCGGGCCGATACAGCGGCCTGAGCTTGCCGAGCTGCTCCTGCGCGTACTCGTGATCGTCCGCGCGGCGAAGGTCTGGCCTGGGCCCGGTCGGAAACGGGACGCCGGCGCTGTGGGTTAGCACGTGGCGGATCGTGGTGCGGTGCTTGCCGTGACTGGTGTAGCTGGGGATGAACTCGCAGACTCGGTCATCGAGCGAGAAGTGTCCCTGCTCGACGAGCATGTGGATCACGGTCGCGGTGATGCCCTTGGCCGCCGAGTACACGCAAAACGGTGTGTCGGTGGTGACGGGGATCTTCTCGGCGTCGGACGGATCGGTTGGGGCATTACCCCAGCCGTGGCCGATCGCGCGGTTGAGTACGACGCGGCCGTTCCGCCGGATACACAGCTGGATCGCGGGGTGCATGCCGGCGCTGTACCAATACCGTGCCGCTTGCCAGATGCGCTCGATGGCGGCGCCATCGATCTCAGAGTGGTCTTCGTCGCCAATCGCCGTGACGGCGTCTAGGTAGGCCGGGACGCGAATTCTTCCGTCTGGTGTCAGAGTCGTCACCTCCGAGAGGGTACGTGCCTAACCAATTGCACTGCATTTAACGTGGTCATATGCCCGCACGCTCGCGCTATACCGAGGTCATCCTGATCCTGTTCGGCGTCTACTCGCTCGCCCTCGGGGTTTTCATGCTGGCGGCGCCGGAAGCTTTCTTCGACACCTTGGGCGCATTTGGCCCGCGCAACAACCACTACATCTTCGACAATGCGTCGTTCGAGTTGCCGCTGGGTCTGCTGCTGCTGGCGGCGGTGCGCTGGTCGACGTGGCGGGTGCCGGCGCTGGCCTTTGCGACCGCGCACTGGGCGCTGCATGCGCTCAGCCATATCGTCGACACGCACCATCGCGCTGGCACCAGCGTCGGGTTACTCGAAGCCGCCGGTTTGGTGATTGGCACGGTATTGCTCGCGACGGCCTTGCGGTCAAGCAGCAGGGTCACTCACCGGTGAACTGCGGCGGACGCTTGGCGAACGTCGCCTGGATGCCTTCGGTCAAGTCCTTCGACGGCAGGAAGGCCGCGTTCCAGGCCGCGACGTAGCGCAGGCTCTCCGAAACGGCCGAAATACGTTGCTGGTCAAGGACATCCTTGATGCCGTTGACAGTCAGCGGTGGGTTGCCGGCGATCTCGGCGGCGGTGGCGTGGGCGGCGGCCAGCGTGGCCTCGGCATCGTCGTACACGTCGTTGACCAGGCCGATCTTCTCGGCCCGGGCCGCGTCGATGTCCTTCCCGGTCAGCGCCAGTTCGCGCAGGTGCCCGTCGTTCAGGATCAGCGGCAGGCGGGCGAGGCTGCCGACGTCGGCGACGATGGCCAGTTTGACCTCACGCACCGAGAACTTGGCGTCAGCGCTGGCGTAGCGAATGTCTACCGCCGAGATCAGGTCGACGCCGCCGCCGATGCACCAGCCGTGTACCGCGGCGATGGTAGGGGTCCGGCAGTCGGCGACGGCACTGATCGCGTTCTGCATCCGCTTGACCTCGCGATGGAAGAACGCACGTGGGCCGGCCAGCGCGTCCCCTGACAGCAGCGGGGTGAACGAGCCTCCCATCGCGGGGACGTCCAGGCCGTAGCTGAAGTTCTTGCCCGACCCGGTGATCACGATGGCCCGCACGTCGCGGTCGGCGTCCAACTCTGCGAACACCTCCGGCATCTCCGACCAGAAGGCGGGTCCCATCGCATTGCCCTTGCCCGGCCCGATCAACGTCACCTGCGCAACCTGGTCCTTGGTTTCGACGGTGACGGATTCGTATGTTTCGCCCATGTCCAGACCGTAGCGTGGCTGATATGCCCTCTGATTTGCGACCTGGCCCGGACTCCCCGCCAACCGACGAGCTGGACAGCGCCGAAGCCTCACTCGCGGTGCTGCAGCATGTCCTGCACACCATCGCCGGCGATGACAAGTCCAGACAGACCCCGTGTTCGGAGTACGACATCACGCAGTTGACCGACCACCTGCTGAACTCCATCACGACGCTCGGGCACATGGTGGACGCGGACTATTCGGCGCGCGAAGACACCGACTCGGTGGAAGGTCAAGTCATCAGCGCGGCCCGGCCCACCCTGGATGCATGGCACCGGCACGGCCTGGAAGGCATGGTTCCGTTTCGTGATGCCGAGATGCCCGCCAAAGTCGCTGCCGCGGTCTTGTCGATCGAATTTCTGGTCCACGGCTGGGACTACGCCACCGCCATGGGACACGAGATTGAAGCCCCGGATCCGCTGGTCGAATATGTCCTGGAAAAGGCGCAGCAGATCATCCAGCCCGACCAACGGGCCCGCGGCGGCTTCGCCGAGCCGGTCGAGGTGCCCGCTGACGCCAGCGCGCTGGAGCGGCTGATCGCATTCACCGGCCGCAACCCGGCTGGGCCCGGCTAGACCGTTCTTACTAGACCCGTTCTAGATAGAAATAGAAGTGCCGGCCGTTATCGAGGACGCCTTTGCCGTTCATGATGCCCATCACGGCGTTGTCGTCGATCTTCTTGAAATGGTCGTGCCACGGTTGGCCGTCATACACCAACGTGACGGTGATTTCGCCGCGGAATTCCTCCAGCCACAGGCTGGCCTCGCCTTTGCCCATCGCCACGTTGGAAAATTTGTTCCCGTCGGCGTCCACGCATATCAGCGGCTTGACATCGGTAGCCGAATTGACGGTCTTGCCGAACCAGCCTTCCTTCGCCAGCCGACCGTTCGTCCGGTGGCCGGTGACGAATTCGCCGCCCTTCCACTCGCCTAACATTCCCTCGATGGACGCGGGCTCCAGGCTTGCCCAGTAATCGTCGAGCTCGGCGTCCGAAACGTCGCGCCCTTTGAACTCGGTGAACTTCTTGCGGGCCAGACTCACTGGTTCCTCCTCTGATCGATAGTCCAACGGGCAAAACCCCGGGCAAACTCAAGTAGGGCGTCGTTTTCCTCCGGCGCGCCGATTGTGACCCGGACGCCGTCCGTGCCGTACGGGCGAACCACGATGCGCGCATCGGCGGCCTGCTCGACGAAGTCCCGGGTGCGGGGTCCCAGCGGCAGCCAGACGAAGTTGGCCTGAGACGACGGCAGGGTGAATCCGGCCTCGCGCAGCGCCGAGCTGACCCGGGTGCGCTCTGCGACGACGGCGTCGGTGCGGGTCAGCAGCTCGTCGGCGGCGTCCAGCGACGCGATGGCCGCGGCCTGCGAGACGCTCGTCGCGGTGAACGGCACATAGACCTTGTCCAGCGCGGTGATCACGTCCGGATGGCCGATGGCGTACCCGACTCGCAAGCCCGCCAGCCCGTACGCCTTCGAGAACGTCCGCAGCACAACGACATTGCTGTGGGAGCGGACAAGTTCCAAGCTGTCGGGTTGCATGCCGTCGCGGATGTACTCGACATAGGCCTCGTCGATGGCGATCAGGATGTGCGACGGCACTGCCTCGACGAAGCGCGCCAGCGCGTCCGGCTCGACGACGGTGGACGTGGGGTTGTTGGGGTTGCAGACGAAGATCAGCCGGGTGCGTTCGGTGACCGCGGCCAGCATCGCGTACAGGTCGTAGGTGTGGTCGGTCAACGGCACCTGGATCGGGATCGCGCCGGCGACCTGGACCTGCGGCGGATAGAGCTCGAAGCTTCGCCAGCCGAAGATCACCTCGTCGTCCGCCGAGGCCGCGATCTGCACGAGTTGCTGGCAAAGGCTGACCGATCCGCAACCGACGGCGACGTGCTCAGGCGCGAAGTCAGAGCCCAGGTGCTTGGCCAGCGCTGCCTTGAGCTGCACGCAGCCGTTGTCGGGATAGCGGTTGACGACGTCGACGGCCCGCTCGATTGCCGCGCGCACGCTGGGTAGCGGGCCGAACACGGTCTCGTTGCTGGCCAGTTTGATGGCGCCCGGCACCGTTTTGCCAGGAACGTAAACCGGAAGCCCGGCCAGCATGGTACGCAGGCGGGCGGTCACTTCGACAGCATATGTCGCCGCTGTGTACGCTATGCCTCCGGCGGTTCGGGGATGCCGGGAACAAGTCGGGTACCCTCATGAAGTCCAAGGGAGGCGTGCCAGAGCGGCCGAATGGGGCTCACTGCTAATGAGTTGTCCCCCTCAAAGGGGACCGGAGGTTCAAATCCTCTCGCCTCCGCGTAGTTTCTCGGCGGACACAACTGAAGACAAGCGCCCGTAGCTCAACGGATAGAGCATCTGACTACGGATCAGAAGGTTGGGAGTTCGAATCTCTTCGGGCGCGCAGGTACACCTTTTGGTGACGTCGGTAGCGCGAAGGCGGGACCAGTCGACTCATGATTGCGATATCACCCGTGATAGCGCTTTTCAGACTCGGATGGTCCCTCCCTTGGCGTTACCGACGCGACAAAGCCTTACAACACAGCGCCTCAGGTCCTTATCTCGATAAGCCCCAGCGCTCGTTCGAACAGGTGCACCGTGCCGGCGTGAAGTTGGTCGCCGACTTCCTTCTCGGCCTTGCCCGCACACGCGCGAGCCAGCGTGCCCTCGATCACGATGCCGAGCTTGAAGCAGGCCAGCACGGTGTACCACGTCATATGGGTCAAGTCGCGAGTGGTGTTGGCGGCGTACTGCCGTAGCAGATCGTCGGTGCTGGCAAGCCCGTCCTGCGCGCCGAGGGCGTGGCTGAACACGGACGACCCGTCGGGCTGGCGCCAGGTGGCCAACAGCCAGCCCAGGTCCAGCAGGGGATCGCCGATCGTGGACATCTCCCAGTCGCAGATGGCGACCACCTCGGGGCCGGTTCGGGAGAACATCACGTTGGCGGCGTGGTAGTCGCCGTGCAGGATGCCCGGTTTCCAGCTCGTCGGTCGATGGCTCTCCAGCCAGGCGGCGACCTCCTCGACGCCAGGGATGTCCGGCCCGGGGTAGCCGTCGTACTCCTGGTAGGACTCCAGCTCCGAAAGCCAGCGTGGCACTTGGCGTTCCAGGAAGCCTTCCGGTTTGCCGAAATCGGCAAGGCCAACGGCCTCATGGTCGACGGCCCCCAGCTTCGCCAAGGCGTCGGCCATCGACAGGCCCATGCCGTACCGGATGTCGGCGTCGCCCGCGTGGAGCGGCGGCAGCCCTTCGCCGGCGTTGAACCCGTCTATCGGCTCCATCAGGTAGAAGACCGCGTCGCCGAGAACGCTGGGGTCGTCGCAGGCGGCGATCAGGTGTGGGTGCGGCACGTCGGAGCCGGCCAGCGCGGCGAGTACCTTGGTTTCCCGCAGGATCACGCTGTTGCTGCGGGGCCGCAGGTGCCGCGGTCCCCGACGAAGTACGTAGCCCCGGCCGGACCGGGTGAAGCGCAGCATGACGTTCTGGGTTCCGCCGGTGACCGCGGAGACGTCGTTCAGCGGGCCCTCGCCCAACCCCTGCTCCGACATCCAGTCCGCGACGACATTCAAATCCACTGCGTTTTGGGGGTCCACGGTTGTCAGCCCTTGGCCTGCGGGGTGTACCGGACTGTCTGTGCCCAGATCATGCCGTCGCGGAACACAAATGTGTCGACGCCGTCGTCCACCCAGTTCACCGCCGAATCGGCCGCCCATTCGAGAAAAAGCACGTCACCGTCGAAAATCAGGGTCTTCAAATCCCAGGCGGCACTGGGCAGATCGTCGAGCAGCTTGACGAACACCTGCCGGATGTCGTCCTTGCCGCGGGCCACGCCCGTTGATGTGATCACCACGGAGTCGTCGGCGTAGTCGGCCACGATGTCGTCGAGGTCGCCTGCGGCGAGCGCTTGCCCGTGGTGGGCGAATACTTCCTGCGGCGTACGAGCCATGGCACTCCTAAACCTGTCGACCGTCTGGGAAAAAGCGTAGGGCACCCTTGACGGACGGCCGGAGCCGCCAAGACGGGTCGGGCGGCTGGAAGAATAGTTTGCGAAACTGACTATCTGGCTGGGCCGGCATAGAGAGGCGGACAGATGCCGCGAACCGACAACGATTCCTGGGACATCACTCACAGCGTCGGTGCCACCGCACTGGGTGTCGCCGCGGCGCGCGCCGCTGAGACCGAGAGCGACGACCCGCTTATCAACGACCCCTTCGCGCGGGTTTTCGTGAATGCGGCGGGCGACGGCGTGTGGAGCCTGTACGCGGACCCCGCACTGCTGGCCGACACGTCCGGCCTCGAGCCGGACATGCGAACGCGCCTGCGCCTGATGATCGATTTCATGGCCACGCGGACAGCGTTTTTCGACGAGTTTTTTCTGGGTGCGGCCGATGCCGGCGTGCGTCAGGTGGTGATTCTGGCGTCCGGCCTGGACGCGCGTGCGTGGCGACTGCCGTGGCCGGACGGCACCGTTGTCTACGAGCTGGACCAGCCCAAGGTGCTGGAGTTCAAGTCCGCAACACTGCGCGATCACGGCGCTCAACCGACGGCGCAACTGGTGAACGTGCCGATAGACCTGCGCCAGGACTGGCCAAAAGCTCTGCAGGAAGCCGGGTTTGACACATCGAAGCCATGCGCCTGGTCGGCCGAGGGATTGGTGCGGTATCTGCCGGCGCAGGCCCAGGATCTGTTGTTCGAACGCATGCATGCCCTCAGCGCCGGCGGTAGCTGGCTGGCCTCAAATGTTCCCGCCGAGGGTTTCACGGCTCCCGAGCGCGTACAGCGGCAGCGCGAGGAAATGCGGCGCATGCGGGCCGCGGCCGCCCGGCTGGTCGACGCCGAGATCACGGATTTCGACGACCTTTGGTACGCCGAGGAACGCACACCCGTCGCCGACTGGTTGCGTGAACATGGCTGGGACGCTTCGGCGGCGACGTTCCCCGAGCTGATGGCGCGCTACGGCCGCAGCATTCCACAGGGTGCCGAGGACTCAATGCCGCCAACGCTTTTTGTGTCCGCGCAGCGTCAGGCTGACGGCCTGTCGGGCGGCCATGGCTGATCGCAAGGCCCGCGTCGACGACGTGCATCAGATCGCCGCGTCAATGCCCCACGTCACGCGCCTGGAAGGGCCGAAGGGCAACTTCATCTATCAGGTGGGCGGCAAGTCGTTCGTGTTCTTCCGTACTCCCCAACCCGACGCGACCGATCCGGCCACCGGCGAACGCTACGCCGACGTGATCATGCTCTGGGTGGAGTCGGAGAGCGACAAACTGGCGCTGGTCCAGGATCCTGCTTCGCCGTTCTTCACCACCGACCATTTCGACGGGCATCCATCGGTGCTGGTGCGGGCCTGCCGGCTCAAGGAAATCAGCAAGGCGGAATTAACCGAGTTGGTTCAGGATGCGTGGCTGTCGCGGGCATCGAAAAAACGTGCGACGGCATGGCTGGCCCAACAGCACTAACGGTTCCCAGCCAGCCGATCGCGGCGCCCATAAGGGCTGTCTTAGGCAGGGTCGAAACCGCGCCATTCCAGCGCAAGCAAGATGTTTAGACATCGGCCCGGCGGGTATCGCTAGTGGACGGGATTTACTCTCGGACACAACGGAGGTCACGATGCGAGGCCGCGGAATTATTGGCGCGATCGTTGTGGTGTGGCTGCTCATCGGCGTATTCGCGGCGTGGCAGCGGCACTACTTTGAAAATGGGCCAAGTAACTGCGCCTCAGCGGCATCCATCGCAACGACAGTGATTGCGGGGCCCTTGAATTACAAAATCAATCCCGCAGTCAATTGCAATGTGCCGCCGGTGAATGTGCCGCAGCCCAAGCAATAAGTGAACTCTGGACCCTCTCAACAAAGGAAGTTAACCATGATCGCACTCGGTGTCGTATTGATTATTCTGGGACTTGTGTTCCCTACGCTCCACATTTTGTGGACGCTTGGCATCGTCCTACTGGTTATCGGTGCGGTCCTGTGGATCATGGGGTCTGTGGGTCGTCCGGTGGCCGGCCGGCGGTACTGGTACTAACCACACATCAAACCTAGCGGATAAGCCGCGTGGCTGCTTCGGCAGTCACGCGGCTTTTCACAGAGCACACCAAGGATTCCCATAGCGTCGGCCCAGTCGCATGCGGATACTTGAAACTGTGTCGTATCCCCGAACAGCGGTTGAGCGCGTGGTCATGTGCCGTGCCGACGGCAACCCGATCAATGTGCTGGTAGTCGACGACGAACCTGTTCTCGCCGAAATGGTGTCGATGGCGCTGCGATACGAGGGCTGGAACATCGCCACCGCCGGGGACGGATCGTCGGCGATTTCCGCCGCCCGCGCCCAGCGGCCCGACGTTGTCGTTCTCGACATCATGCTGCCCGATATGAGTGGCCTCGAGGTGCTGCACAAACTGCGCGAAGAGATTCCGCAGTTGCCGGTGCTGCTGCTGACCGCCAAGGACGCGGTCGAAGACCGCATCGCCGGGCTGACCGCCGGCGGTGACGATTACGTCACCAAACCGTTCAGCATCGAGGAGGTCGTGCTGCGATTGCGGGCGTTGCTGCGGCGCACCGGAGTGACCACGGTGGACAGCGGTGCGCAGCTGGTGGTGGGCGACCTGGTGCTCGACGAGGACAGCCACGAAGTGACGCGCGCCGGCGAGCCGATCTCGTTGACTTCCACCGAGTTTGAACTGCTGCGGTTCATGATGCGCAACTCCAAGCGGGTGCTGAGCAAGGCACAGATCTTGGATCGGGTGTGGAGCTACGACTTCGGCGGCCGGTCAAACATCGTCGAGTTGTATATTTCCTACCTGCGCAAGAAGATCGACAGCGGTCGCGAACCCATGATCCACACGCTGCGCGGCGCGGGCTATGTCCTTAAGCCGGCGCGCTAGAACTCCGCGAGTCTGGTCGCTGCGTTTCCGGCTGCTGGTCGGGCAGGTCGTCGTGCTCGCCATCGTCTGCGTCGGAATCACCGCGGTAACCGAGCTGGCACTGCGGCACCATCTGGTGAAGCAACTCGACCAGCAACTCGGCGGCACCTCCTACCGCTCCGCGCTGCTGTACCCCGAACCGCCGCACCGGCACGGGCCGCGCAGTCTTCCGAGGCCGGGACCGGGGCCGAGGTTCCTCGACGCCCCGGGGCAGCCGGCCGGCATGGTCGCGGCGGTGGTCAGCAAGGGCACGACGGTCGAGGCCGGGTACCTGACCAGCAGCGGTTCCCGGGCCGCGTTGACCCCGACCGCGCAGGACCAGCTGCAACATATCGCCGGTAGCCGCAGACCGGTGACCGTGGACCTCGACGGGCTCGGGCGGTACCGCGTGGTTGCGGCCCCCAGCCGCGGTGGCGGCGACATCATCGTGACCGGCCTGTCGATGTCCAACGTCGATGCGACGATGTTGCGGATACTGCTGATCTTCGCGATCGTCACCGTTGTCGCGCTGGTCGCCGCGACCACCGCGGGCCTCGTCATCATCAGGCGGGCGCTGGCGCCGCTGCGGCGGGTCGCTCAAACCGCAAGCAAGGTCGCCGATCTGCCGTTGGCCCGCGGCGAGGTGGAACTGCCGGTGCGGGTGCCGGAATCCGACGCCAACCCCTACACCGAGGTTGGACAACTCGGGTCGGCGCTGAACCGGATGCTTGACCACATCGCCGCTGCGCTGTCGGCGCGGCAGGCCAGTGAGACCCGGGTGCGCCAGTTCGTCGCCGATGCCAGCCACGAGCTACGCACGCCCCTGGCAGCGATCCGCGGCTACACCGAACTCACCCAGCGGATGGGTGATGACCCAGAAGCCGTGGCGCACGCGATGAGTCGGGTGGCGTCCGAGACCGAGCGGATCACGCGTCTCGTCGAGGACCTGCTGCTGCTGGCCCGTCTGGACTCCGGCCGGCCCCTGGAACGCGAACCGGTCGACCTGTCCCGGCTGGCGGTCGACGCGGTCAGTGACGCGCATGTGGCCGGACCGGATCACCAGTGGGAGCTCGATTTACCCGAAGAACCGGTCGTCGTGCCGGGTGATGCGGCCCGGCTGCACCAGGTGGTGACGAACCTGCTTGCCAACGCCCGCATCCACACCGGTGCCGGTACCGTCGTGACGACGCGGCTGAGCACCGAACCGGCGCACACCGTTCTTCGGGTGATCGACAACGGCCCTGGCATTCCGGGAGCACTCCAGTCGGAGGTCTTCGAGCGGTTCGCGCGCGGCGATTCCTCACGATCCCGCAAAGGCGGCAGCACCGGACTGGGTCTGGCGATCGCGTCCGCGGTTGTCAAGGCGCACAACGGAACAATCACGCTTAACAGTGCGCCCGGCCATACCGAGTTCACGGTGCGGTTGCCGCTCGACGGGTGGCAACCCCCCGCACCGTCGCCGAGCTAGGAACAGGTCACGTCGATTTCAAATGGTTTGGTCACTGGCGTCGTCGGGTTGGCCATGTCAACGCCGGTAGCCGTCCCGGTGATCGTGTAGCTGTTGCCGTTCTTCGTCGCCGAGGCATTACCCTGGCCCCCGCCCGACGAATATCCAAGTGTCACACCGTTAACGTTGCCCAGCCCAACGGATTTCACCAGCGGAGGGTCAGCGTCGCTGAGTACGGCGGCGACCCCGATCGACGCGCCACCGATTGAGATGTTGACGTTGCCGCCGGTGGTCACACAGACGACCGAGCCGCCTACCTTCTGGTCTACACCGTCGATGATCACCTTCGCGGCAGAAGCCCCGCCACCGGGGGCAAGCGACGGGACGCCTTTGGAGGACGGCACGGTTGGCATGGCAACGGACGGCTCCGCTGTCGGGGTTGCCGACGCTGTGGGCGTCGACTCTGACGGGCTGAATTTGCCGAAGACGAAAACGCCGATGACCACTGCGACTACGACGACAAGTGTTATCGCGCAAAGGATCAGCACGATTGCTGCACCGCGACCGCTCTTAGCAGTCGTCGTCGGGGCATACGGCGCGTGCCACGGCGGTGCCGCCGGGTTCGACGAGGCGAATACCCCAGGCTGAACGATGTTCGGTTGGAAGCTGCCCCCATCGCGCGCCTGCTCTGCCGACGGGAAGGGTGCCTGTCGGGTTGTCGGGACCGTTGCGGCGTTCGGTGTCGGACGCTGGTTGGGGACGGTGATCGCATCTCGTGCGGCAGTTGCCAATTCGATCGTCGTCGGATACCGCACACCCGGGTTTTTGGCCATTCCCCTGGCAATCACCGCGTCTAACTCTGCGGGCACGTTAGGTTGGGCTGATGGTTGGGGTGGTGGTTCCGTAAGATGTACGGCCACTTGGCTTTCCAACGAGTCGCCGCGGAACGGGAGCGGCTTCCGGTAAGACATTCGTATAGCACGCATGCCAACGCGTAGATGTCCGCACGAGCATCGGCCTGCTGGGCCTGCAAGCGCTCCGGTGCCATGTAATGCAGGCTGCCGATCATGTTCCCAGTGCCGGTTAAGCCGGTCTGATCGGCCCCGCGTGCGATGCCGAAATCGATCAGGTAGGCGAAATCGTCTTCGTCAACCAGAATGTTGGACGGCTTGACGTCACGGTGGACCAACCCGACTTTGTGGGCGGCCTGCAACGCCTTCGCCACCTGCTCGATGATCCGCACCGCACGCGCCGGCTCCAACGGACCCGCCGACAGCACGTGCTGTAGGTCGCGGCCCTCTACCAACCGCATATCCACATACAGCTTGCCGTCGATCTCGCCGTAGTTGTGGATCGGGATTATGTGCGGATTGTTCAGCTGCGCAGCCGCATCAGCCTCCCGCCGGAACCGCTGCACAAAGGAACTGTCGCCGGCAAGATGTGCCGGAAGCAGTTTGATTGCCACGGTGCGGTTATTGGCTTCGGTGTCTAACGCCCGCCACACCTCACCCATGCCGCCACGACCCAGCAACTCGAGCAACCGGTACCGGCCAAACGGCGTACCGCGGTCACTCGGTGAAAGATTTGGTGAGCCCTGAGCATTGGAGCGGTTGACTCCGTCGACGGAATCGTTTGTGTCTTTCGCTGCAGAGCTGCCGGGTGCCTCGTGCACGGGTTTCCCCACCGTTTTTGGACACCCTGAGGGCGTCTGATCCCATCGACGTCTGAGTTTACGGTGCGGTTGCCACTCAACGAGCGGCAACCGCACCGGCAAACAGGCGCAATTTGCCCGGCTCCGTAGCGCCAGGCCGCATTGTCAGCGGAACGCTAAGAGCACGTCGCGTCGATTTCGAACGGCTTGTTAACCGGCTGCGTCGGGTTGGCCATGTCAACCCCGGTCGCGGTGCCGGTGACTTTGTACGTGTTGCCGTCCTTCTTCGCTGTGGCGTTGCCCTGGCCGCCCTGCGCGTACTGAAGGGTCACTCCATTGACGTTGCCCAGCTGGACCGCCTTGACTTCAGGCGGATTGGCGTCGGTGAGTACGACACTAATCCCGGTGGTGTTTCCACCGACCGCAATGCTGACATTGCCGGGGGTTTTGGTGCACACAGTAGTGCCCTGAACGTTCTGGTCCTTGCCGTCGATGATCACCTTCGACGCGTTCGCGCCCCCGACTGAAACGGAGCCTCCCGGCACCGAAGTTGCAACGCCGCCCGGATTCGACTTGTTGCTCGAACACCCAGACAGACCCGCGACCAGAATTGCCGCTCCGGCTACCGCGACCGTCAGCTCACGCTTCACCTGTTCTCCTTTGCCCGATCGATGTGGTCCGTCGACATTGCGGACCGCCTCGGCAGTATGCGGGTTAACTGGACGCAAGTTCTAGGGTCTACGACAAACTATTTTCGTATTCGTAAACTCGTCGCCGCTGAGCAGGCTCTTTTCGACCGGCCGGGCTGGTGGCAAGGTATTGACGATGGACCAGAAACCGCCTACAGCAGTCATCGAGTCGGCCCATAGCGAACACATTTTGCCGTTCGGCGACACAACGGATTTTTACGATGCCGATCGTGGATGCATTGCTGCCTTGTCCCCTTGCGTCGTCAAAGCGGCCGACGGACGCGTGGTGTGGGACAACGATGTGTACGCGTTTCTCGACGGCCCGGCACCGCCGTCGGTGCACCCCAGCCTGTGGCGGCAATCGACGCTGGCCGCCAAGCAAGGGCTCTACGAAGTGGTCCCGGGCATCTATCAGGTACGCGGTCTCGACCTTTCGAACATCACCTTCGTCGAGGGCGACACCGGAATCATCGTCATCGATCCTTTGGTGTCCACCGAAACGGCCGCTGCGGCGCTGGGCTTGTACCGCACCCACCGTAGCGGCGACCGTCCCGTCGTCGCGGTGATCTACACCCACAGCCACGTCGACCATTTCGGCGGGGTACTCGGTGTCACTTCACAAGCCGACGTGGACTCGGGAGCGGTGACGGTGCTGGCGCCCGAAGGCTTCACCACCCATGCCGTCCAGGAGAACGTCTACGCCGGACCGGCAATGACACGCCGAGCGTCCTATATGTACGGGACCCTGCTGGCGCGCGGGCCCCAAGGGCAGGTTGGCTGCGGGCTCGGCCAGACCCCGTCGACCGGTGAGGTGGCCATCATCGTGCCGACCGTCGACATCCGGGAAACCGGGGAGAAGCACACCATCGACGGCGTGGAAATCGAGTTCCAGATGGCGCCGGGCACCGAGGCGCCCGCCGAGATGCATTTCTATTTCCCGCGTTTCCGCGCGCTGTGCATGGCCGAGAACGCCACTCACAACCTGCACAACCTGCTGACCCTACGGGGCGCGTTGGTCCGCGACCCGCATGCGTGGTCGGGCTACCTCACCGAGGCGATCGACACGTTCGCCGACCGCACCGACGTGGTGTTCGCATCGCACCACTGGCCGACCTGGGGTAAGGAGCGCATCGTCGAATTCCTGGCACTGCAACGGGATCTGTATGCGTACCTGCACGACCAGACGCTGCGACTGCTCAACCAGGGATATACGGGTGTGGAAATCGCCGAGATGTTCCAGATGCCACCGGCATTGGATCAAGCCTGGCATGCCCGGGGCTATTACGGCTCGGTCAGCCACAACGTAAAGGCGGTCTACCAGCGTTACATGGGTTGGTTCGACGGTAACCCGGGCCGCTTGTGGCCACATCCCCCGGAGGCGTTGGGCCCTCGCTATGTCG
The DNA here is from genome assembly GCF_059812725.1 of Mycobacterium sp. NGS41. Taxonomy (NCBI): domain Bacteria; kingdom Bacillati; phylum Actinomycetota; class Actinomycetes; order Mycobacteriales; family Mycobacteriaceae; genus Mycobacterium; species Mycobacterium sp. NGS41. The sequence continues at coordinate 9,740 of NZ_JCALDF010000049.1, read as the reverse complement.
AGGCACTTGGCGGCATCGACCGCGTCGTCGAGCTCGCCCAGGCGGCCTTTGACTCCGGTGACTTCCGCTGGGCAGCAACGCTACTGGACCACGCGGTATTCACCGACACCCAGCATGCCGGCGCCCGCGGTCTGTATGCCGACACGCTGGAGCAGCTTGCCTACGGCGCCGAGAACGCGACGTGGCGCAATTTCTTCCTGTCCGGGGCCACTGAATTGCGCGACGGCAACTTCGGCACTGCGGTGCAAACCAGCTCGCCGACATTGCTTTCCCAGTTGACACCCGAGCAGATCTTCGACAGCCTTGCGATCCGTGTCAACGGGCCGCGCAGCTGGGATCTTGATATCGCCATTGATGTCACCTTCGCTGATGAGGGTTTCAACTACCGGCTTGCGCTGCGCAACGGAGTACTGGTCTACCGCAAGGTTGCAGCAGATCCCGAGACCGCAGCGGTTACGGTAAAGCTGGACAACAAGTTTCGGCTGTTGACGGCTTCTGCGGGCGATTTCACCTCACCCGGGCTGGAACTCTCCGGCGATTCGGCGGCGCTGCAGGCGCTTTTGGGCGCACTCGACCAACCGGACGCGGCCTTCAACATTGTCACCCCTTAGCTAGCACCGTTAGTCCCGCGAGCAGACGCAAAAGCCCCCGAATGCGGTACGAATTAGGGACTTTTGCGTCTAACCGGCAATACGTCGATGATCACCTTGCCAAGTGCCTTGCGCTCGGCCACATGCCGCAACGCCGCCGGTGTCTCGTTGAGCGGGAACCGCGCACCGATGTACGGCCGGATCGCCCCGGTGGCAAACATCTTCGATAGCTCGGCCATGTCACGCGCGGCCTCCGCAGGATGATCGCCCATGAACGTACGTATCTCCATGCCGCGAACGGTGATGTCCTTGAGTAGAACGAGATTGAGCGGTATGGCCGGAATCGTTCCCGCGGCATAGCCCAGAGTGATGAACGTTCCGCCGCGGGCCAGACCCCGCAACGCCGGCTCCGCATAAGGCCCGCCGACGGGGTCGAGGACCACCCGGGCGGCGTCGCCGGTGAGTTCGCGTATGCGGGTTTTCAAGTCCTCGCGGTCATAGTCGACGGTGGCTTCCGCGCCGCGCTGCGCGCACAGCCGCAGCTTGTCCGCTCCGGATGCCACCGCCAGCACCCGCGCCTTCATCGCTACCGCAAGGTCGACGGCAGCCAGGCCCACGCCGCCGGCAGCGCCCAGTACGACCACCCAATCGCCCTGCGCGACTTCGGCAACCGATCGCAGCGTGTGATACGCAGTGCGGTACGTGACGCCGAAGGCTGCAGCCGAGGCGAAGTCGGCATCGTCGGGTACCAGGGAAGTCACCGCTCCATCGAGGAGAGCCTTTTCGGCAAACGCCCCGACCCCCGTGGTCCCGAACACCCGCTGGCCCGCTTTAAACGGCGAGCCTTCGCCGACGGCTAACACCTCGCCGGCGAGCTCGTTGCCCGGCGTGAACGGCGGCGGAATCCGCACCTGGTACTTGCCGGCGATGAACAGCACATCGGGGAAGTTGACCGCCGCGGCGTGCACCCGCACCAGCAGCTGGCCCGGACCCGGAACAGGGTCGGGAATATCAGAGATCACCAGATCTTCAGGCGCACCGTATTTCTGGCAGACGACCGCGCGCATCAACTGACCCCCAGCCCGCTCAGGCAGAACCGGACCAGGTGCGCTACGTCGGCCGCGTCATAGCGGTCCGGAGAAACCATGTATCGCCGCATGGTCGCTGCGGTGCAGCTGAACACTGCATCGACGTCGCGGGCGACGTCGTTACTGCCCAGCGCGGCGATCGGGGCGGTCAGGAGATCACGCAGCGGGCGCATCATCTCCTGTTCGGCCGCGCGCCAATTGGTTCCGGCCGACATCTGTCTGGCCGCCGCGCGGCTCATGCTGCTCAGCTGCGGGTCGGCGACCTGCGCCAGGGTGCCCTCGATCCAGCGCGCCACCTTGTCCTCCGGCCTGGACTCCTTGGCCATCTGATGTTGCAGGTAGGACACAACAATCCCCACCCCGCGTTCCATGACGGCCAGGATGAGATCGTCTTTGCCGGCGAAATAGCGGTAGAACGCCTTATTCGACGAACCGGCCTCGGCGACGATATCGCTGACGCGCGGCGGTTCGGGCGCGGCACGTTCCATTACCCGAACGGCCGCGGCGAGGATGCGTTCGACCTCCTCGGTGGCCTCCCGTTGCCGACCGTCGAGTGCTCGCTCGACGGCCGCAGTGACTCGCGTGTTCACGGCGAATCGGTAAGCGCGGGAACAAGGTCCCCATACTTGGCAAGCGCGGCCTCGCGACGGATGTCTCGCAATTCGCTGGGCCACTCGGGGTCCTCACCCGCGTAGTTCTTGAGCAGCAGCTTGGCCAGGTTGACCTTGTGTGCCTCGGTGGGTCCGTCGGCCAGCCCCAGCGCCACCCCACCGAGCAGCACGTTCACCAAGGGCAGCTGGTCGGTGGTGCCTAATGCGCCGTGCACCTGGATCGCGCGCAGCCCAATGGATTTGAGCACCTGCGACGCAAGGATCTTGCAGGCACCGATCTCAGCGCGTGCGGCATGCTCGCCGGCGGTGTCGATCAGCCAGGCGGCGTGCATCACAGCCAGCCGGAACGGCATCAGCTCGGTATAGGAGTCGGCGATGAACTGCTGCACCAACTGCTTGTCTGCAAGCGAACTCCCTTGGGTGAAGCGGCTTTTCGCTCGCCGCGACATCATCTCGACGGCCCGTTGCGCCACCCCGATCGACCGCATGGCGTGATGCAGCCGGCCGCCCGCCAGCCGTGCCTGCAGAATCAGGAAGCCCTGACCGGGTTCGCCGAGCAGCGCGTCGGACGGCACCCGCACCTCGTCGTAGCGCACCAGGGAGTGCCCCGGCTCGTTCGGAGACGCGCCGACCAGGTGGTAGTTGGCCTCGATGGTGAGGCCTTCCGTGCCCGCTGGAATGAGGAACGTCGACGCGCCGCGATGAACGGGCACGTCGGGATCGGTGATCGCGACGACGATGAAGAATGATGCCACAGCGGCATTGGAGGAGAAGAATTTTCGACCGGTGATCACCCAGTCGTCCCCGTCCCGAACAGCGCGTGTTGTGAAGACCCGCGGGTCGGCGCCACCCTGCGGCTCCGTCATGGAGAAACACGAGAAGATCTCTCCGGACAGCAGTCCGTCCAGGTAACGGTCTTTCTGGTCCTGAGTGCCGAAGCGCGCGATGATTTCCGCGTTGCCGGTGTCGGGAGCCTGCGTTCCGAATACGATCGGCGCCCAGGGGCTGCGACCGAGGATCTCATTGATCAACGTCAGCTTCACCGCGCCGAAGCCCTGCCCGCCGAGCTCGGGGCCCAAATGCGGCGCCCACAAGCCTTGGTCGCGGACCTGCTGTTTGAGTGGGTCGACTATCCGGCGCCGCTCGTCAGTCAGCGGGAGGAACTCGCAGCCCGGGAACAGCACCTCAAGCGGTTCCACCTCTTCGTGGACGAACTCACGAATCCAATCCAGCTTCTTCTCGAACTCGGGGTCGGTAGAGAAATCCCATGCCATCGAATGCTCCTGTCTTTCTGAAACTCAGGGAATGCCGCCGTCGGCGCGCACGATCGAACCTGTAGTGAAGCTGGACGCGTCAGAGGCCAAAAACAAAGCGGCGCCGATGATTTCGGGCGGGTCTCCGGGGCGTTGCAGTGAAAGATGGCCGAACCTGTTGGTCTTGTCCTTTTCGAGACCCCAGGCCTTGCTGACGTCGGTCAAAAACGGTCCCGCCATCAGCGTGTTCACCCGCACGGTGGGCCCGAACGCGCGTGCCAGCCCCTCGGTCATGGCGTTGAGGCCGGCCTTGGCCGCCGCGTAGGGGATGATGTCGCCACCCGGGCGTAGCGAACCGGTGGAGCTCACGTTGATGATCGATCCGCGACCGGCCGCGACCATTCGCTCGCCCACCAATGCCGACAATCGGAAGGGGCCTTTGAGATTCAGATTCACCACCGCGTCGAACAGCTTCTCGGTGACATTGGTCAGCTTGTCGTAAAGCGGTGACATGCCCGCGTTGTTGATCAGCGTGTCGACTTTGCCGAACCGCTCGTAGGTGGCGTCAACCAATCCGTCGAGCTGATCCCAGCGTCCCACGTGCACTTGATAAGCCATTGCGGAGCGGCCGGTCTCGGCCTCGATTTCTTTGGCGGTGGCCACGCAGTTATCCAAGTTCCGGCTGGCGATCGCCACATCGGCGCCGCAGCGCGCAACCGCGAACGCCATCTCACGCCCCAAGCCACGGCTGCCGCCGGTAATCAGCACCACCCGGTCCGTAAGGTCGAAAAGTCCGTCGGCATAACCCATTTCAGTGCGCCTTCGTCGGTAGAGAGCGGGCCAGCTCGCCCGCGGTTGCGATGAGCTGAAGAATCATCGGGCCAAAGGCGTCAGTGATCTTGGGGTCGACTTTGCCAGTGCGCACACCAGCGGCGTAGGTCTTTTCCAGCACGATGCCCAGCTTCCAGTTGGCCAACACCAAGTAGTAATCAATGTTCTCAGTGGACAACCCGCTGACCGCCTCGTAGTGGGCCAGCAGTTCGCTGCGGGTCGGCATTCCGCGCATGTCCAGATAAAACCCGTCGGCGCGCGGTTCTTCGCCGTCGTAGCCCAGCAGTGCCCACGCAAGGTCCAGCAGCGGATCGCCGACCGTGGTCATTTCCCAGTCCACGATCGCGGCCAGACGGGCCGGATCTCCGTGCGCGAACATCACGTTGGCGAACTGGTAGTCGCCGTGCATTATCCCCGGCTTGTAGTGCGCAGGCCGGTTGCGGCGCAGCCAGTCCGCGGCCACGTCCAGGCCGGGAAGATCGCGCACCTTGTACGCGTCGAGGAACGACAGCCAGCGGTCGACCTGCCGGTCGTGGAACCCGTCGGGGCGGCCGAAGCCGTCGAGGCCCTGGGCGCGCCAGTCCACTCGGCCGAGTTTGGCGGCCCCTTCGACGAGCTGGAATGCCAGCCCGCGCCGGGCCCGCAGGTCGGTGTCGAACGGCGATTGCCACCCACCGTCCATCGGGCTCCACCCGTCGATCGCCCGCATGACATAGAACGGCAGGCCGAGAACGGTGCCGGTGTCGTCGGCGGCGATCAGCTCCGCGTGCGGCACATCGGTTCCGGACAGCGCCCGCACCAGCCGGATCTCGCGCAACAGGCCGTCAATCCGGGCGGCGTCGGCGCGCGGGCCGGGCATCCGGAGCACCATGCGCTCGGCACCGCGCCGGACCAGATACAGCGTGTTCTGCGAGCCGCCACTGAGCTGTTCCAACGCTGGTTCTTCGCCATGACCCGGTGCATCATTCGCGTCGAGCCAGCGCCCGAGAACACCCGCGTCCAGTTGAGTCCCGCTCGCAGTCGTCATTGTCTGCACACCCCAATCTCCCCGCAGAGAATAGCATTCTCCGGCGGGTTGGGAAGGCCCGAAATCCGCGTGCGAGGCTTGAGCCATGCAACTGCTTTTGGTCCGGCATGCGTTGCCGCTGCGCAGCGAACCCGGCGAGGGCTCCGACCCAGACCTGTCGGAGGACGGGTTGGCGCAGGTCAAGCGACTGCCGGACGCACTTGCCAGGTTCCCCATCTCCCGGGTGGTAAGCAGCCCGCAGCGGCGTGCCATCCAGACCGCTGAGCCGGTCGCGGCGGCACTCGAGCTCCCGGTCGAGATCGACGACCGGTTCGCCGAGTACGACCGCGACCTCCCGCTGTACATCCCCGTCGAGCAGATCCGCCGGGAAAAACCCGAGGAGTGGGCGCGCATGGCCCAGGGACATCTGCCCAGCGCGGTCGACGAAGACGCGTTCCGGGCACGCGTCCGTGAGGTGGTCGACGACGTCGTCGCCAAAGCCGATCCCGACGACACGGTTGCGGCGTTCAGCCACGGCGGGGTGATCAACGTCGTGTTGCACGAGATTCTGGGGACGGCGCGGCTGCTGTCGTTTCCCATCGACTACGCGTCGGTGACTCGGTTGCTGTTCTCCCGGACCGGCCAGGCGACCGTGGCGACGGTTAATTCCACCGAACACGTGTGGGACCTGCTGCCGCGCAATCAGCGGTGGTAAACAAGTCAGGTGACTTCGGCTGACCGACTCGACGGGCTCGACCTGGCCGCGCTGGACAAGTATCTGCGTTCGCTCGGCGTCGGGCGCGACGGCGAACTCCGCGGCGATTTCATCTCCGGTGGCCGCTCCAACCTGACATTCCGGGTTTACGACGACAAGACGAGCTGGCTGGTGCGGCGTCCACCGCTGCACGGCCTGACACCGTCGGCGCACGACATGGCTCGCGAGTACAAGGTCGTGGCCGCGCTGCAGGACACACCGGTTCCGGTGGCGCGCACGATCGCGCTGTGCGAGGACGACTCGGTGCTGGGTGCGCCGTTCCAGATCGTCGAATTCGTTGCCGGACAAGTGGTGCGCCGGCGTGCCCAGCTCGAAGCGCTCAGCCGCAGTACCATCGACGGCTGTGTCAACTCGCTGATCCGGGTGCTGGTCGACCTGCACAGCGTCGATCCGAACGCGGTAGGGCTGGGCGATTTCGGCAAACCCAGCGGCTACCTGGAGCGACAGGTGCGCCGCTGGGGCTCGCAATGGGAGCTGGTCCGCCTGCCCGACGACTACCGCGACGGTGACGTTGAGCGACTGCATTCCGGCCTGCAGCAATCGATTCCGGAGCAGAGCCGCACCTCGATCGTGCACGGCGACTATCGGATCGACAACACGATTCTGGATGCGGACGACCCGACGCGGGTTCGCGCGGTCGTGGACTGGGAGCTCTCGACGCTGGGGGATCCGCTCAGCGACGCGGCCCTGATGTGCGTCTACCGCGATCCGGCATTGGACCTGATCGTCAACGCGCAGGCTGCCTGGACATCGCCGCTGCTGCCCACGGCCGACGAGCTTGCCGACCGCTATTCGCTGGTTTCCGGGCTGTCGCTGGGGCATTGGGAGTTCTACATGGCGTTGGCTTACTTCAAGCTGGCCATCATCGCGGCCGGGATCGATTTCCGCAGACGTATGTCCGAACAGGCGCAGGGGAAAGACGACACATCTGACGGGCCGGAAGTCGTGGCGCCGCTGATCTCGCGCGGCCTCGCCGAACTCGCCAGGCTGAGCACCTAGCCGCTGAGCGCAATCGAGTCTGCGGCTACGCCATCGATTCTGCGAACAGCGCTACCGCACCCGCGACTTGTAGGCCCTGGACGCAGGCTCGGCACTGGCGAAAGACGCCCAGTACCCGCTATTTAGTGGGTTTGACGAGGTGCTTCCTGGCCGCGCGGCGCAACTGAAGGATTCGCGCGGTGCCAACCGCGACGGTCAGCAGTCCGCCACCTATTGCCGCCAGCAGAATGGCCACCCCTAACGGCAGTCGCCATTGCCAGCCGAAGAGATGGAAGTCAGCAGGGTCGATGTTCTGGACTATGAAGATCAGCAACAGGATCAGCACCAGGAAGCCCGTGATCAATGCCGCCCACAGCGCACCGGCGCGGGTCAATCCGACTGCCGGGTCCACGGCCTTCGTCTCGGTGCGGGGCATTGGTGGGGGCGGCGCCGGCTTAGGGGCGGGCGGTTCGGACGGTTCGGGCGCGGCAGGGGGAGTGCTGCTCATAGTGTCATCTTTGTCCCATTTGCCGCAGAATCAAACGAAACCACGCGGAAAGCCTCCTGTAACCGGGCGCAGCGGGTCCGGGCCGACCGCCAATGCGTTGACGACCGTAGCGGCGTTCGCCGGTTTCTGACGTTAATGTCGGCAGCATGAAAATGCTGCGGCGCGCGCTGAGCGCGACAGTTCCCGCCGCAGCGTGCCTGGCCGTGGTGTTGATGGTCTGCCTCGTCGCCGCATGCAGCAATTCCGATCCGCTTGGCCCGGAGACTCGCAGCATGAAATCCATCGTGGTCGGATCGGGTGACTTCCCCGAATCTGTCATCGTGGCCGAAATCTATGCACAGGCCTTGCAGGCCAACGGCTTCGACATCGGACGACGGATGGGGATCGGCAGCCGCGAGACATACATCCCGGCGCTCAAAGACCATTCCATCGACCTGGTGCCCGAATACATCGGGAACTTACTGCTGTACTTCGCGCCCAATTCCACGGCGACCATGCTGGATGCCGTCGAGCTGGAGCTCTACAAACGACTGCCCGGTGACTTGTCGGTTCTGACGCCGTCGCCGGCCTCAGACACAGACACGGTCACCGTCACCGATGGCACCGCCACCATGTGGAACCTGAAAACGATTGCGGACTTGGCGGCACATTCGGCAGACGTGAGATTCGCCGCGCCGTCGGCATTCCAAACCCGGCCGGCGGGGTTGCCGGGACTGCGGCAGAAGTACGGACTCGACATCGCTCCCGGCAACTTCGTCGCCGTCAACGACGGTGGGGGCGCGGTGACGGTGCGGGCGTTGGTGGAGGGCAAGGTGACTGCCGCAAACATCTTCAGTACCTCACCGGCGATCCTGCAGAACCACCTGGTTGCGCTCGAGGATCCGGAGCACAATTTCCTGGCCGGAAATATTGTGCCGCTGGTGAATTCGCAAAAGAAATCGGACCGCCTCAAAGATGTTCTGGACGCGGTGTCGGCGAAGCTGACCACCTCCGGTCTGGCCAGGCTCAACGCCGCGGTTTCGGGTAACGGCGGCATCGATCCCGATCAAGCCGCACGAAACTGGGTGCGCGACAACGGCTTCGACCACCCAAACGGGAAATAGGCCGACATTTGATCACTTTCGACAAAGTCAGCAAGGTATTCGCCGACGGGACCTCCGCCGTCGACCAGCTGAGCCTTGAGGTCCCCGACGGTAAGTTGACGGTCTTCGTCGGCTCCTCCGGCAGCGGCAAGACCACGGCGCTGCGGATGATCAACCGGATGGTCGAGCCGACCTCGGGCACCATCACCGTCAACGGGTCCGACGTGACAGACGTCAACCCGGTGAAGCTGCGCCTCGGAATTGGCTACGTCATCCAGAATGCGGGGCTGATGCCCCACCAACGTGTCATCGACAACATCGCGACGGTGCCGGTACTGAAAGGCCAGTCCCGCAAGGCAGCCCGCAAAGCCGCCTACGAGGTGCTCGAACGGGTAGGGCTGAACCCCAATCTCGCCACCCGCTATCCCGCACAGCTGTCCGGTGGTGAGCAACAACGCATCGGGGTGGCGCGCGCATTGGCCGCCGATCCGCCGATCTTGTTGATGGACGAGCCGTTCTCGGCCGTCGACCCCGTGGTGCGTCACGAGCTGCAACGCGAAATCTTGCGCCTGCAAAGCGAATTACACAAGACCATTGTCTTCGTCACGCACGATATCGACGAGGCACTGATCCTTGCCGACAAAGTGGCCGTGTTCGGTCGGGGCGGAGTGCTGCAGCAGTACGACGAACCCGCGCGGCTGCTGTCGGAGCCCGCCAACGACTTCGTGTCGCGGTTCATCGGTCTCGGCCGCGGCTACCGGTGGCTGCAGCTCATGGACGCAGACCGGCTGCCGTTGCACGACATCGAGCGCATCCCCGCTAACGGCGTCGCCGCGGCCACGCAGCCGGCGGACGGCTGGGCGGTGGTGGTCGACGACGAGGGAGCGCCGTTGGGCTGGATCGACGGCGACGGCTTGGGTCGGCACCGCGATGGCGCGTCGTTGTCCGACAGCATGAGCGCGGTCGGTTCCGTGTTCCGCCTGGGTGGCAACCTCAGCCAGGCGCTGGATGCCGCACT
>NZ_JCALDF010000048.1:0-28358 GCF_059812725.1 Mycobacterium sp. NGS41 | reverse complement strand
GATCTCCGACCAAGTCAGCCTGCTACTCCGCCGCAACATCGACCCCGACCGACCACTCGTCGAATACGGTTTGGACTCCCTGGGCGCCCTGGAACTGCGGACCCGCATCGAGACCGAAACAGGAATCCGCATCACCCCCACCGACCTCGCCAACATCGGCACCATCCGCGGATTAGCGGGATTACTGTGCGAAAAAATGGCGCCTGCGCACGCCACCTGACATCGACCTATCGGGCAATGCCGCTGGACTGACCGAACAGAATGGAATATTGGCGGAGGTTGATCAATGGCAGTTCGGACACGTCCTGCGCGGCCATTTTTTGGCAGACGCGCATCCAACGGCGAAGCGCGGATCGATAATCGGCTCGCCTCCTTGGACCAAGCCTTATTCACTGGGCAGCGCGCCACCGGCCGGAACCAAGTCATGCAGGTCGTGTGGGTCTATGAGCACCCTATTGACTTCGATGGGCTGAGGCGATTTCACCACAATCTCGGTTACGGGTTGTTCGGCCGGCGCATCGAGCGTTCGCCGCTGCGGTTCGCACGGTACCGGTGGGTCCTAGACCCGGGACCGGCCGATATCGATATTGCTGCAAACCCCCGCCCACGGGCCGAAGTAAGCGACTGGGCTGACGAACGCTCACAACTGCCCGTCGACCCGGAATGGGGACCCAGCTGGCATCTCGGCGTCCTCCCACTCACGGACGGCTCGACCGCGGTCAGCTTGGTGATTTCCCATTACGTGCTGGACGGTATCGGGCTGGTCGTATCGGGACTTGAGGCGATTCTGGGCAACCCGCGCGCGTGCGACTACCCGCCGCCGCATTCACGCACTCGACGGCGCGCGGTGCTGCAAGATGCCCGGGAAACAGCCCGGGACGTGCCTGAGATTGCCCGGGCGGTTGTCACGGCCGTGAAACTGTCCCGTGCTCACCGGCGCGATCTCGCCCAATCACGGGCATCGCGACTTCCCGCCCGCGTGAGCGACGACGGCCACGACGTCGTGGTCGTGCCGACTGTGACCATCTGTGTCGATCTGGATGATTGGGATGCCCGTGCGCACGCTCTGGGAGGAACCAGTAAGACGCTGGTCGCCGGCTGGGTCGCGAAACTCGCGGAGCGGATGGGGCGCATACGCGCCGACGACGGCCAGGTCACACTGCAAATCCCGGTGAGCATCCGCGCCGAGGGGGACACGCGTGCGAACGCAGTGGCGTTTGCGCGCGTCAGCGTTGATCCGACGCGGGTGACGACGGATCTGCGTGACGTCCGCGCTGCGATCAAGCAGGCGCTGGGGACTGCGCGAGAAGCGCCCGACGAGTCGTTGAAACTCGCTTTGCTGACCCCGTTCGTACCGAAGCGGGTGTTGAACCGGTTGGACGAGCAGGCCGCAACGGTGCTCGGCGACGATCTGCCTGTTTTTTGCTCCAACCTTGGCGACGTCGGCTCGATGATTTGTCGATTGGATGGCAGCGACGCCGAGTACGTCACCGGCCGACTGGTTTCGCAGCAGGTAACGCGACAGTGGCTGGAGCGAACAGGCGGCGTGATGACCGTGCAATCGTGGCGGCTGTCCGACCGAATAGTCATCACCGTCGGCGCCTACCAAGCGGGCGCTGAAAACACCAAGCCCGCCTTGCGTGAGCTCGTTGGCCGCACGACGGGCGAGTTCGACTTGACCGGCGAAATCGACTGACGAATCGTTCTAGCCGCGACGCAGTCTCAAGCCTCTAACGCAGTTCTGAGCTGCTGACCATACATATTGAGCGCCTCGGCGGTCATCATATAATCATGTCCACAGTCGACCGGGTACACGGTAATGTTGCCGGCCACAAAAGGCTGCCAAATGTCTAAATGCGACGATTCGTTGTCGTTTTCGCTTTGTGCGGCGAATATAACTGTTGTGCCATCGAATACGTCGGGCACATGATTACGGAGAAGCGACCCGTTAGAATTATAATTTCCGACCACGAATTCGAATAGTTGTCTGGGCGGAAGAACAAACTCTACAGCGTCTCGGTGCTGGCGGACCAGCTCCTCTGCTTTCTGGTATGTAAGCGGTTCCAGCTGTTCAGGAATGGCGATACCGCTAGAGCGCATGAGGAGGTCCAGGATGCGGCTTTCCCCCTGGCCTTCGACATCTGAAGCCTGACCATTTGCGGGACCCTTGGCGTCGAGCACCGGGTCCAACATTATGAGACGTTCGACTACACATCCGCGTCGGCGAAGTTCAACGGCGAGTTCATGCGCCACGGGTCCGCCAAACGACCAGCCGAGAAGCTTATAGGGCCCTACGGGGTAAAGCGCCTGAATTCGATCGGCATAGTCTTTCGCCATGCCACGAATCGATTGAAGTCCCGCTTCGGCGTGGTGCGGAATTTGGTTGATCCCGATGATCGGGCAATTGAGATAATCTCCCAGCGCCGAATATGCATAGCTAAGCCCGAGACCTTCGTGGACACAACACAGTGGGACCCCTGTTCCCTCCTTGAGGACCTCAATGGGGACCAGTTCCACCGCACTGTCCTGGCTGTCCAGCTGCTGACTCAGGCTTCGCACCGACGGCGCGTGCAACAAGGTGCGCACCGCCAGATGGGCATCCAAGGCGTTGTTGACGGTGGCGATCACGCGCATCGCCAACAGCGAATCTCCGCCCAGGTCGAAAAACGAGTCTTCGACACCGACCCGATCCAGCCCGAGGACTTGGGCGAATATCCCGGCCAAGACCTCCTCGGTGGGATTGGCGGGGGCGCAATAGCGTTCGGACTCAACATATTCGGGCGCCGGCAACGCGCGCTTGTCGAGCTTGCCGTTGGTTGTCAAGGGCAGCGCTCTCACTACCACCACCGCGGCCGGAACCATATAGGCCGGCAGCCGCTCGGCCAGCTTCGCACGAGTGGCGGCCGGATCCGCGGTTCCGGTGACATACCCCACCAGGCGCTTATCCCCCGGGCGGTCCTCGCGAGCGATCACCACGGCCTGCTCCACACCGTCCACACCGGCCAGCGCCGCCTGGACATCACCCAACTCGATGCGGTACCCGCGAACCTTGACCTGCTCGTCGGCCCGCCCGAAGTACAGCAACTGTCCGTCGGCGCCCCAAGACACCAGATCCCCGGTGCGATACATGCGCTGACCCAGCACCCCTGGGCCACCGAACGGGCACGCCACAAATCGCGACGCGGTCAGCCCCGCCCTGCCCACATACCCATACGTCACGCCGGCGCCGGCAACATACAGCTCCCCCACTACGCCTTCCGGAGCCTGGCGCAACCAGCCATCCAGCACGAACAACGCCGCTTCTGGCACCGGCGCACCAATCGGCACCGGCCCGTTCTCCCCGGCCCCCGCCTCTAACGGCGCACTGACCGTTACCCCCATCGTCGTCTCGGTCGGGCCGTACGCGTTGAACATCACCCGCCCCGGTGCCCACCGATCCACCTCATCAGCCGGACAGGTCTCAGCGGCCGACATCAAGGTCACCGACTCCAATCCCTCGGGTGAAAGCGCCGCCAGAGTGGACGGGGTCTCGATGAGCACGTCGACGCGTTCAGCCACCAGCAACGCCTGGAAGTCTTCCGGCGAACGCATCGCGTCCTCGGGCACCACCATCACCCGCCCGCCATGCAACAGCGTGCCGAAAATCTCTGCCACTGAAACGTCGAAGGCCAGCGAATGACCTTGCGCGCAGGCCCCCGTCGTCGGCAGATATCGATCCATTACCTGGGCGAACTGGATCACATTGTGGTGGCTGACGGCCACACCCTTGGGGACGCCGGTAGTGCCTGAGGTGTAGATGAGGTAAGCGACGTCGTCGGGCGCCGGCGCCGGCAGGCCCGTGCATGGATAGCTGAGCATGCGGCCGTCGTCGGTATCGATGACCGGCAAGTCGTGCCCGTCCAGCCGCGCCCACAGATCGGCGGTGGTGAGCGCTGCGATCGGCGCGGCATCGCCGAGCATGAAATCGACCCGCGCCTCCGGCAGCGCGGGGTCGATCGGCAGATAGGCCGCACCGCTTTTGAGCACTGCCATAATCGCCACCACCGCCTGCGCCGACCGCGACAACAACAGCGCCACACACTCACCCGGGCCCGCACCCTGCTCGACCAATAGATGCGCCAACCGCGTCGACGCCTCGTTGAGCTCCCCATACGTCAACGAGCGGCCCTCGCACGTCAGCGCCACCGCACCCGGCGTGCGGGCGACCTGCGCGGCGAACAGCTCCGGTATCGACGCCGTCGCCGGGGCAAGCTGTGTCAACACCGCAGAGTTACCCCAACCATTGAGGCGGGTGTGCTCGTCGGCATCGAGTAAATCGATTGAGGACAGCCGCCGGGCCGGGTCGACGGTCATGGCCACCAGCAGCGTGTGCAACCGTTCGAACAGCGCCTCGATGCCCGTCACGTCGAATACCTCGGGGTCGTACTCGACACGTAGACCCAGTTCGTCGCCCGGGCTGGCCGCCACCGCAAGCGGATAGTGGGTGGATTCACGGGCGGTGAACTCGGTGATGGCCAATTCCTCGTCACCGGTTAGCGCGGCGGTGTCGACGGGGTAGTTCTCGTAGACGAACAAGGTGTCGAACAGCTGGTCGTGACCGGTGAGGCGGTGGATTTCGGCCAGCGCCAGATGCTCATGTTCCAGGGTGCGGTTGTGGGTGTCTTGCAGCTGATCCAGCAAATCGGCGATGGTGGTGGCGGCGCTGCTGTGGGCCCGCACCGGCACGGTGTTGATCAACAGGCCCAACATCGAGTCCGCGCCGGCCAGCTCCGGGGGCCGCCCCGAGACCGCGGTGCCGAAAACGACATCGGGTCGGCCGGTCAGCCACATCAGCAGCTGTACCCATGCCGACTGCAGCACGATGTTCACGGTGGTGTGCTGCGCGCGCGCCAGCTCGCCAAGGGCCCGAGTGGTGTTCTCCGGCACCCGGAACCGCGCGAGACCTCGCCGACCTTGTACCGACCGGTTCGGCCGAGCCACCAGGGTGGCGGTGTCGAAATCGGCCAGCACTTCGCGCCAGGCAGCGTGCGCCGCGGCGCGATCCCGCCCGGCCAGCCAGGTCACAAAGCTGCGATACGCCGCGGCCGCGGGCAGCCGCTGTCCGTAGTAGCCGGCGAAGATCTCCCGCAGCAGGATCGGCAGCGACCACCCGTCGAGCACGATATGGTGATTGGTCAGCACAAATCGGTGCCGATCTGGTGCGGTGCGAATCAGCGCCGCCCGAAACGCCGGCGGATCGGACAGGTTGCACACCGCCGCGCGCTCAGCCGCGCACACCCGCTGGACCTGCTCGTCGACATCTGGGCCGTCGATGTCTAGCTCGACATACCGCCACGGTGCCACCGGGTCGGCCGGGATGACCTGCACCGGTTCGTCGAACTGGGCACAGAACCGGGCCACCAGGTTCGGATGTCGAACCACCACCGCCTGCACCGCCTCGCGCAGCCGGCTTGAATCAAGGGCACCGGCCACGGTGAAGTCCAGCTGCACGGCATACACATCGTCGCCAGTGGCCTGCCCAGCGCTGGCGTGGAACAGCAGGCCCTGCTGCAAGGGAGTCAACGGCAACACATCGGCCACACCGTATTGCTCCTGCAGCTCGTCGAGCTGCTGCTGGGTCAACCGGGCCGGCGCGATGTCCGACGGCGTCAACCCGCCCCCACCGCGGCGCACATGCACACACATGCCGGCCAGGGCCTCGAACCACAACCGGGCAAGCCGGCTGACCTGACCGTGATCCAGCGCGGACGGCGCCCACGACCAGTTGGCGTCCAGCCGCGGTCCGGCGTCGGTGTCAACGGCGCCGGCGTTGAGCTCCACGGTGTGCGCCAACGGCATCGGTATGGCCGTGGCCGCGCCGGTCACCGACGCGCCTTCCTGGCACAGCCGCCACAGTTCCGCGGAAAGGTCGCTCGCCGCGGCGCCGAGCCGTCCCAGGTAGTTGAACCCGATCGCCGGTTGCGAGTCGATCAGTTCGACATCGGGGTTCAGATACCGCAGCAGACCGTAGCTCAGCGGGTCCGGCAGGGCGCGCAGCTGCTCTTTGGCGTCCTTCACGACCGCCCCCAGCGCGGCCTCGCCGGCTATTACCTGCGGCCAGGTCAATCCGCCGACCGTTAGCGACACCGGATATAAGGTGGTGAACCACCCCACGGTGCGCGTCAGGTCCACATCGGCGGCCAGTTCCTCGTGCCGCCCGTGGCCTTCCACGTCGATGCCGATCGGCGTGCGGCCGGCAGCCAAAAACTCCGCGACCGCCAGCCCGAACGCGATCAACAAAACCTCGTGCACCCCGGCATGAAACGCTGCCGGCACTTCACCGAGCAGCGTGCGGGTGGTCTCGACGTCCAGCGACACCGACAGATTTCCGGCTGTGGCAAACGTATCGACGGTAGGTTGCACCGCCGGCAACAAGGCAGGCGCGGCCGCCACCTGCCGCCACGCCTCGGCGTGATCGATGATCTCCGGCTGGTCGGCGTGTTCGGCCAGCAGCGACGCCCACTTTGCAAACGACGTCCCGCCCGCCGGCAACGCGATCGGCTGGCCGCTGTGATGCTGGACCCAGGCGATATTGAGGTCCTCCAGCAAAATCCGCCACGACACCCCGTCGACGGCCAGATGGTGAATAACCAACGCCAACTGGCCAGTGGACGCGGCCCACACCGCGCTCAGCATCACCCCGGCGCTCGGATTCAACCGCGACCGCGCGTCGACCAGCGCCTCCTCCGACAGCACGTCCACCGCCTGCAGGCACCCGCGGGCATCCACCGACCCGGGGTCGCGCACCTGCAACGTCCAGCTCCTGGCGTCGTGGTCGGCGCGCAGCCGCAACGTGCCGTGGCGGTCCACCAAGGCCTGCAACACCGCCACCACGTCGGCCTCGGTCACCCCGGCCGGGGCCTGCACCAGCACCGTCTGGTTGAACTGCTCAACCGGGCCATCGAGGCTTGCCAGCCAGCGCATGATCGGGGTCGCGACCACTGGCCCGAGCCCCTCATCGATCACGCCACTGACACTCTCGGCCACCCCGACCACCCGGGCCAGCCGAGCGACGGTCTGCTCGACGAAGATGTCGCGCGGCCGACACAGCAGACCCGACGCCCGGGCCCGGGCCACCACCTGCATCGACAAGATGCTGTCCCCGCCCAGCTCGAAGAACGACTCGTCGACGCCGACCCGTTCGAGTCCGAGGACTTGGGCGTAGATGCCGGCCAGGATTTCCTCGACCGCGCTGGCCGGGGCGCGGTAACGCTCGCCATCGGTGTAGTCCGGTGCCGGCAGCGCGCGCTTGTCCAGTTTGCCGTTCGCTGTCAACGGCAGCGCTTCGACGACCACCACCGCGGTCGGCACCATGTAGGCGGGCAGTCGTTCAGCCAGCTTTTCGCGGGCGGTGGCGGGGTCGGCGGTGCCGGTGATATACCCCACCAGGCGCATGTCGCCGGGGCGGTCTTCGCGGGCGATCACCACCGCCTGCTGCACCCCGTCGACGCCGGAAAGTGCGGCCTGGACCTCGCCAAGCTCGATGCGGTACCCGCGGATCTTGACCTGCTCATCGGCCCGCCCCACATAGCACAGCTGCCCGTCGACGCCCCAACGCACCACATCCCCGGTGCGATACATGCGGTGCCCCGCTCCCGCGAACGGACATGCCACGAACCGCGACGCACTCAATCCCGCCCGGCCCACATACCCGACACCGACGCCGGCGCCGGCCACATACAGCTCACCCGCCACACCGGCCGGCACCGGGCGTAGCCAGCGGTCCAGCACGAAAAAGCCGAGCCGGGCCAGCGGCACCCCAATCGGGCTGGCCGCGCTTTCGGCATCGTCGGCCACGATCTGCCGCAAGGAGGCATGCACCGTCGTCTCGGTGGTGCCATACAGGTTGAGCAGCCGCGGCGACCCGCGGTGATGCTCTAGCCACGGCCCCAGCCGCTGTGGCTCCAGGGCTTCTCCGGCGAACAGCACCGTCTGCAACGTGAGCTGAGCTCCCAGGTCAGGAGCGAGCGCATCGGCGGTTTGCAACGCATAAAACGCCGAGGGCGTCTGGCTCAACACGCTGACCTGTTCGGCGACCAGCAGGGCGTGGAAGTCCTGCGGAGAGCGGGCCACCGTCTCGGGCACCACCACCAGCCGCCCACCGTACAGAAGCGCACCCCACATCTCGCACACCGAGACGTCGAAGGCCAACGAATGCCACTGCGACCACACCTGCCCGTCCAGCTGCATCCCGGTCTCGAACGACGCCAGCAGCTGGGTGACGTTGTGGTGGGTGATGGCCACGCCCTTGGGCACGCCCGTCGTGCCTGAGGTGTAAATCAGGTAGGCGATACTGTCGGCCGCGGGCGCAGGCAAGGCTGTGTCGGGTTGGCTGTCAGCAGCGAGATCGTCGATGTCGAGGACCAATAGGCCATGCCCGTCCAGGCGCCCGCGCAGCTCGGCCGAGGTGATTGCGGCGCGCGGGGCGGCGTCGCCGAGCATGAACTCGATTCGCGCGTCGGGATGCGCCGGGTCCATCGGCACATAGGCCGCCCCGGTTTTGAGCACCGCCAGGATCGCCACAATTGCCTCGGCCGAGCGGGGCAACAACAACGCCACCCGCTCGCCCGGGCCCACGCCGTGCCCGGCCAGTAGGTGCGCCAAGCGGTTCGCGGACTCGTCGAGCTGCCGGTACGTGATCGAGCGGCCGTCGAAGGTCAGCGCGACCGCCTCGGGCGAGCGCGCCACCTGCGCGGCGAACCCCGCCGGGATCGACACCGGGGTGCTCGCGGGCTCTATCAGCGCCGCCCGGTTACTCCACCCGTGCAGCCGGGCATGCTCGGCCTCTTCGAGCAGATCGATCGAGGAGAGCCGATGCGCCGGGTCGGTGGTCAGCGCCACCAGCACCCGCTCCAACCGCTCGATCAGTGTTTGGATGCTGGCCGCGTCGAACACGTCGGTGCGAAATTCCACCACGCCGCCGATCCCGGCAGGCTCACCGGCCTCATTCCATCGCTCGCCGACGGAAAACGTCAGGTCCATGCGGGCCGTCTGGGTGTCGGCCGGCAACGCGGTGACCTGCAGATCTCCCCAGGCCAGCCCGGCGGCGGGATCGTTGTCCTGTCCGGTGAAGTTCTGCCAGGCCAACAACACCTGCACCAACGGATGGTGGTTCAGCGACCGGGTCGGGTTGAGCCGCTCAACAAGCACCTCGAACGGCACGTCTTGGTGCTCGTAAGCGGCCAGACTGCGCTGACGCACCTGCGCGAGTAGCGCTGCCACCGTGGGATCACCGGCCAGATCCACCCGCAACACCAAGGTGTTGACAAAGCAACCCACCAGCTCATCCAGTGCGGTGTCGCCGCGCCCGGCGATCGGGAATCCGATTGCCACTTCGCTGCTGGCGCTGACCTTGGACAGCAGGATCGCCAGGGCAGTCTGGATCACCATGAAGCTGGTCGCATTGTGCTGCCGCGCCACCCGAGTAATCCGCTGTTGCAGCTCGGCCGGCCAATCCACCGCGACCCGGGCCCCGCGGTAGTCGGCCTGCGGCGGATAGGGCCGATCGGTGGGCAGCTCCAGGCGCTCGGGTATCCCGGCCAGCGCCTCCGTCCAGTAGGCCAACTGCGCGGCGATCCGGCTGTCGCTGTCGGTCAGGTCACCGAGTTGTTCGCGCTGCCACAGCGTGTAGTCGACGTACTGCACCGGTAACGGTGACCAGCCGGGGGCCTGCCCCGCGCAGCGGCTGGCGTAGGCCAGCCCCAGATCGGCCACCAGCGGGGCGATGGACCAGCCGTCGGCGGCGATGTGGTGGGCCACGGCCACCAGCACGTGCTCGTCGTCGCTGATGCGAAAAACCCGCGCCCGCAACGGGATCTGAGTCGCCAGATCAAACGGGCGCCGGGTCGTTTCCTCGATGGCGTCCTCCAGCCGGCCGGCCGGCCAGCCGGTGGCATCGACGACCTGCCAACCGAAGTCAGCCCGTTCGACCGGCAGCACCAGTTGCTGAGGAATCCCGTCGACCGCCGGGAACAGCGTGCGCAGGCTCTCGTGACGGCCCACCACGTCGGCCAGGGCAGCGCCCAGCGCGTCGGCATCCAGGCGACCAGTCAGTCGCAACCCGACCGCCATGTTGTAGACCGGCGAGGGCCCCTGCAGCTGGTCGACGAACCACAACCGGTGTTGGGCGAACGACAACGGCACCACCGCGGGCCGCTCACCAGCGACCAACGGATCCAGCGATTCCGCCGTCCCACCGATCCGCGGCGCCAGCTCCGCCACCGTGGGCGCTTCGAACAGCATGCGCACCGCAATGCCGCCATCCGCAGATTTGTTGATCGCGGCGACCAGGCGCATCGCCGACAACGAGTCCCCACCCAAGTCGAAGAAGGAGTCGTCGACGCTGACGCGTTGCAGACCCAGCACCCGGGCGTAGAGGCCGGCCAGGATCTCCTCGGTGGGGTTGCCCGGGGCGCGGTAATGATCGACATCCCCGTACTCCGGTGCGGGGAGGGCCCGCTTGTCGAGTTTGCCGTTGACGGTCAGTGGCAGTGTGTCGAGGACGACGACGGCGGCGGGCACCATGTAGACCGGCAGGCGTTCGCTGAGCGCGGCGCGGATTTTGGCCGGATCAGCCGTTCCGGTGACATAACCCACCAGCCGCTTATCCCCGGGCCGATCCTCCCGGGCGATCACCGCGGCCTGATCGATCCCATCCAACCCGGCTAGGGCGGCCTGCACCTCACCCAACTCGATGCGATACCCGCGGATCTTGACCTGATCATCAGCCCGACCCAGATAGACCAGCTGCCCATCAGCCCCCCAACGCACCAAATCCCCGGTGCGATACATCCGCTGACCCCCAGCACCGGCGAACGGACACGCCACAAACCGCGACCCGGTCAACCCCGCCCGACCCACATACCCATAGGCCAAGCCGCTACCGGCCACATACAACTCACCGACCACCCCGGGCGACACCCGACGCAACCCGGCATCAAGCACAAACAACGCCGCACCCGACACCGGCGCCCCAATCGGCACCGGCCCCGTGATCCCCGGTTGCAGCGCCGCACTGATCGCCGCATACACCGTGGCCTCCGTCGGGCCATAGGCATTGATCATCACCCGCCCCGCAGAAGCCCAGCGCTCCACCAACTCGCCCGGGCAGGCCTCCCCGGCCACCACCAACACCGCCGACTCCAACCCGTCGGCCGGCAACACCCCCACCGCCGAGGGAGTCTGACTCAACACACTGACCCGCTCCGCGACCAGCAGCGCGTGAAACTCCTGCGGGGACCCGGCCACCTCCTCGGGCACCACCACCAACCGCCCACCGTGCAACAACGCCCCGAAAATCTCCGACACCGACACGTCAAACACCAGCGAATGCCACTGCGACCACACCTGCTCCGGACCCAACGGCAACCCGGCCTGACCCGCCGCCAACAACCCCGTCACACTGCGGTGGGCCACCGCCACCCCCTTGGGCACCCCCGTGGTCCCCGACGTGTAGATCAAATACGCGATATCGTCGGGTGCCGGCGCCGGCAGCACCGTCGTGGGCTGGGCCTCGATCCTGGGGTCGTCGACATCCAGGACCGCCACCGCACACCCATCCAGGCGCCCCCGCAAATCCGCCGTCGTCAACGCCACCACCGGGGCGGCATCGGCGAGCATGAACTCAATCCGCGCCCCCGGCAACGCCGGATCAATCGGCACATACGCCGCCCCGGACTTGAGCACCGCCACAATCGCCACGATCGCCTGCGTCGAGCGCGACAACAACAGGCCCACACACCGCCCCGGGCCCGCACCGTGTTCAACCAACAGATGCGCCAACCGCGTCGAGGCCTCATCAAGCTCCCGATACGTCAACGAGCGGCCCCCACACGTCAACGCCACCGCCCCCGGCGCCCGCGCCACCTGCGCAGCAAACACCTCCGGAATCGACACCGACACCCCAGCAGGCCGGGTCAATACCGCACAGTTGCCCCACTCATCGAGCCCGGCGTGCTCATCCTCATCAAGCAGATCGATCGACAGCAATCGCCGGGTGGTGTCGTCGGTCATGACTGCTGTCCCAGATCGGCGGTCATGGCAACCAGCACCTTGTGCAGCCGCCGGAACAGGGCGTCGATCCTGGCGGCGTCGAAGACGTCGGTGTCGTATTCGACGCGAAGGCCCAGTTGGTCGCCGGGCTGCACTTGAACCGCCAGCGGATAGTGGTTGTATTCACGTGCGGTGATCTCGGTGATGGCCAGCTCCTGGTCGCCGGTCAGCGCGGCGGCGTCGACGGGATAGTTTTCGTAGACGAACAAGGTGTCGAACAACTGGTCGTGTCCGGTGAGGCGGTGGATTTCGGCCAGCGCCAGATGCTGATGCTCCAGGGTGCGGTTGTGGGCGTCCTGCAGCTCATCCAGCAGCCCCGCGACAGTGGTGGCCGCGGTAATGCGCGCTCGCACCGGCACGGTGTTGATCAACAGGCCCACCATCGAGTCCGCGCCGGCCAGCTCGGTGGGCCGCCCCGAGACCGCGGTGCCGAAGGCGACATCGTGCTGGCCGGTCAGCCACATCAGCAGCTGCGCCCACGTGGCCTGCAGTACGATGTTGACGGTGGTGTGCTGCGCGCGCGCCAGCTCGGTAACGGCGCGGGTGGTTTCCTCAGGCACCCGGAACGATGCGACGTCGCGCCGCCCCAGCCCGGCCCGCCCCGGTGGGCCGACCAAGGTGGGCGCGTCGAAACCGGCCAGCACTTCGCGCCAGGCACCGTGGGCGGCGGCGCGATCCCGCTCGGCCAGCCAGGTCACAAAGCTGCGATACGACACAGCCGGGGGCAGTCGGTGCCCGTAGTAGCTGGCAATGATTTCCTGCAGCAGGATCGGCAGCGACCACCCATCCATCACGATATGGTGATTGGTCAGCACAAACCGGTGCCGATCTGCTGCGGTGCGGATCAACGCCGCCCGAAACGCCGGCGGGTCGCCCAGATCGCACACCGCCGCGCGCTCCGCGGCGCACACCCGCTGGACCTGTTCGTCGACATCGTCGGCGGCCAGGTCGACGTACTGCCAAGGCGCTACCGGGTCGGCCGGGATCACCTGCACCGGCTCGTCGAACTGAGTACAGAAGCGCGCCGCCAGGTTGGGGTGCCGGGCCACCACGGTTTGCACCGCCTCGCGCAGCCGTTGTCGGTCGAGGGCACCGTTCAGCGCGATGTTCAGCTGCACCGCATAGACGTCATCGCCGGGGTCGTGAGCGGTGCTGGCGTGGAACAGCAGACCCTCCTGCAAGGGGGTCAGCGGCAACACGTCGGCCACCCGGTCGTGCTGCTGGAGTTCGTCGAGCTGCTGCTGGCTCAGCGGCGCCGGCGCGATGTCCGAAGGCGTCAACCCGCCCCCACCATGGCGCACATGCGCGCAGATCCCGGTCAGGGCCTCGAACCACAACCGGCCAAGACGGCTGACCTGGCTGTGATCCAGCGCCGACGGCGCCCAGGTCCAGTTCGCGTGCAGGCGCGGTCCGGTGTCGGTGTCCACGGTGGCAGCGTTGAGCTCCACGCTGTGCGGCAGCGGCATCGGTATGGCTGCGGCCGCGCCGGTCAGGGCCAAGCCGTCGTGGCAAATCCGCCACAGGTCATCGGACAGGTCGGCCGCCGCGCCGAGCCGCCCCAGATAGTTGAACCCGATCACCGGCTCGGAGCCGGTCAGCTCAACGTCGGGGCTCAGATACCGCAGCAGACCGTAGCTCAGCGGGTCTGGCAAGGCGCGCAGCTGCTCTTTGGCGTCCTTGACCAGCGCCCCCAGCGCCGCCTCGCCGGACGCGACGTGGGCCCAGGGCAACCCGCCGACAGCCAGCGACACCGGATACAGGGTGGTGAACCAGCCCACAGTGCGCGTCAGGTCCACATCGGCGGCCAGCTCCTCATGCCGCCCATGGCCCTCGACGTCGATGCCGATCGGCGCGCGGCCGGCATTCAGAAACTCCGCTGCCGCCAACCCGAACGCGATCAACAAAATGTCGTGCACCCCGGCATGGAACGCCGCCGGCACCTCACCCAACAGCATCCGCGTCGTCTCGGAATCCAGCGACACCGACAGGTGTCCGGCCGTGGCGAACGTATCGACCTCAGGCTGCACCGCCGGCAACGCGGCCGGCGTCGCCGCCACCTGACACCACTGCTCGACCTGATCCACCACCGCCGCAGCATGTGCGTGTTCGGCCAGCAGCGACGCCCACCGGGCAAACGACGTCCCCGCCGCCGGCAACGCGATCGGCTGCCCGCTACGATGCTGAACCCAGGCGATGTTGAGGTCCTCCAGCAGAATTCGCCACGACACCCCGTCGACGGCCAGATGGTGAATGATCAGCGCCAACTGACCGGTCGAGCCCGCCCATAACGCGCTCAGCATCGCCCCAGTGGCCGGGTTCAACCGCGACCGCGCCTTGACCAGCGCCTCGTCGGACAAGACATCGACCGCTTGCAGGTAGTTGCCGGCATCCACCGACCCCGCCTCGGGCACCCACAGCGACCAATCACCGGAGCCGTCGTCGTCGACCCGTAGCCGCAACATGGCATGTCGCTGCAGCAGCGCCTGCAACACCACCACCACGTCGGCTTCACTGACCTCCGCGGGAGCCTGCACCACCATGGTCTGGTTGAACTGGTCAATCGGGCCGTCCACGGCCTGCAGCCAGCGCATGATCGGGGTCGCCACCACCGGCCCGACACCTTCATCGATTGGGCCGCCCGCGCCTTCGGCCACCCCCGCCACCCGGGCCAGCCGGGCCACGGTCTGTTCGACGAAAATGTCGCGCGGGCGGCACAGCAGACCGGCCGCCCGGGCCCGGGCCACCACCTGCATAGACAAGATGCTGTCCCCGCCCAGCTCGAAGAACGACTCGTCGACGCCGACTCGATCCAGCCCGAGCACCTGGGCGTAGATGCCGGCCAAGATCTCCTCGGTGGGACTGGCCGGGGCGCGGTATCGGTCGCCATCGGTGTAGTCCGGTGCCGGCAGGGCGCGGGTGTCGAGTTTGCCGTTGGCGGTCAACGGCAGCGCTTCCAAGGCCACTATCGCCGCGGGGATCATGTAGGCCGGTAGCCGCTCGGCCAGCCGCGCGCGTGCGACGGCGGGGTCGGCGGCCCCGGTCACATAGCCCACCAAGCGCTTATCCCCCGGACGGTCCTCACGCGCGATCACCGCTGCCTGATCCACCCCGTCCATGCCGGCCAGGACCGCCTGGACTTCACCGAGCTCGATGCGATACCCGCGGATCTTGACCTGCTCATCGGCGCGCCCGAGGTATTGCAGCTGCCCGTCGGCGCCCCACCGCACCAGGTCTCCGGTGCGATACATGCGCTGTCCCGGGGTCCCAGTGCTGCCGAACGGACACGCCACAAACCGCGTCCCGGTCAGCGCGCTCCGGCCCACATACCCACACGCCAACCCGGCACCGGCCACATACAACTCACCGACCACGCCGGTCGGCACCGGGCGCAGCCACCCGTCCAGGACAAAGAAGCCAAGGTGGGCCAGCGGCACGCCGATGGGGCTGGCAGTGCTGTCGACGTCGGCGTCGACGACTTCCCGCAGCGAGGCATGCACCGTCGTCTCGGTGATGCCGTACATGTTGAGCAAGCGCGGTGATCCCGGGTGGTTGCGCCACCACGTTGCGAGACGCTGGGGCTCGAGCGCTTCCCCGCCGAATACGACGGTCTCGAGTTTGAGCCGATCTCCCAGCTCGGGTGCGAGCGCATCGGCGGTTTGCAGCGCATAAAACGCCGAGGGAGTCTGGCTTAAGACGTTGACCTGTTCCGCGACCAGCAACGCATGCAGGTCTTCCGGTGAGCGGACCACCGAATCGGGCACCACCACCAGCCGTCCCCCATGCAACAGTGCGCCGAACATCTCCCAGACCGAGAAGTCGAAGGCCAGGGAGTGGCACTGCGCCCACACCTGCTCCGACAACTCCAGATCGGCGTTCAGTGACGCCAGCAGCCGGGTCACGTTGCCGTGCGTGACGGCCACTCCCTTGGGGACGCCGGTGGTGCCCGAGGTGTAGATCAGGTAGGCAACATCGTCGGGCGCCGGCGCAGGCAAGCCCGTTCCCGGGTAGGTGTCGATGTCGGGGTCGTCGATATCAATGATTACGAGGTCGTGTCCGTCCAGCCGCGGACGCAGGTCCGCGGTGGTGATCGCGGCGATCGGCGCGGCGTCGCCAACCATGAACTCCAATCGCGCCGACGGCTGGGCCGGGTCGATCGGTAGATACGCCGCGCCGGTTTTCAGTATCGCCAGGATGGACACGATCGCCTCGGCGGACCGCGGCAACAGCAGCACCACCCGCTCACCCGGACCCGCGCCCTGGGCAACCAAGAAGCGAGCCAACCGGCTCGATGCCTCATCAAGCTCGCGATACGTCATCGAGCGGTCTGCACAGGTCAACGCCACCGACTCGGGGCGGCGGGTTACCTGCGCGGCGAACGGCACTGGAATCGACACCGCGGCTTTCGCGGGCTGGGTCAACGCGGCCCGGTTGCCCCAGCCCGCCAGGCGCTCGTGTTCAGCATCATCGAGCAGGTCCACCGACGACAGCCGGCGGGCCGGGTCGGCGGTCAACGCCAGCAATACCCGCCCCAACCGCTCGATCAGCGCGTCGACGCTGGCCGCGTCGAACACGTCGGTGCGAAATTCGACTTCACCGCTGATCCCGGTGGGTTCACCGGCCGCGCTCCACTGTTCGGCCAGCGACAGCGTCAGGTCCATGCGGGCCGTGTGGGTGTCGGTCGGCAGCGGGCTGACCTGCAGGTCTCCCAGGGCTACTCCGGCGCCGGGGTCGCCGGCGAAATTCTGCCAAGCCAAGACCACCTGAACCAGCGGATGATGGGCCAGGCTCCGGGTGGGGTTGAGCCGCTCCACCAGCACCTCGAACGGCACATCCTGGTGCTCGTAAGCGGCGAGGCTGCGCTGACGCACCTGGGCCAGCAACTCGGCCACGGTCGGATCCCCGGCGACGTCAACACGCAATACCAAGGTGTTGACGAAAAAGCCGACCAGGTCATCGAGTGCGGGGTCGCGCCGCCCGGCGATCGGGAACCCTACGGCGATGTCGCTGCTGGCGCTGATCTTGGACAGCAGCACCGCCAGGCCGGCCTGGATCACCATGAAGCTGGTTGCATCGTGCTCACGGGCCACCCGGGCAACCTGCTGCTGCAGCTGCGCCGGCCATTCCACCGCGACCCGTGCCCCCCGGTAATCGGCCACCGGCGGATAGGGCCGATCGGTGGGCAGCTGCAACCGCTCGGGCATCCCGGCCAGCGCGTCCTGCCAGTAGTCCAGCTGCGCGACGATGCGGCTGTGGCTATCGGCGAGGTCACCCAGCTGCGCACGCTGCCACAGCGTGTAGTCGACGTACTGCACCGCCAGCGGCGCCCAGTCCGGGGTCAGCCCCGCGCAGCGCCCGGCATAGGCCACCCCCAGATCACGTACCAGCGGGGTGATCGACAACCCGTCGGCGGCGATGTGGTGCACCACTGCCACCAGCACGTGCTCGTCGTCGCTGATCCGGAAAAGCCTTGCCCGCAACGGGATCTCGGTTGCCAGGTCAAACGGATCACGCACCGCGGCGCCGACGGCCTCCGCCAGCCGCTTTTCCGGCCAGCCGGCGACATCGACGACGTCCCACCGAAAGTCGGCGTGCTCCACCGGGATAACCAGCTGGTGAGGTATACCGTCGGTGGCCGGGAACAGGGTGCGCAGGCTCTCGTGCCGGCCTACCACGTCGGCCAGTGCGGTACCCAGCGCCTCGACATCGAGGCGTCCCTGCAGCCGCAGTGCCACGGCCATGTTGTAAACCGGTGACGGTCCCTGCAACTGGTCGATGATCCACAACCGGTTCTGGGCGAAGGACAATGGAACCAGTGCGGGCCGCTCAACCGGAACCAACCGCTCCAGCGCATCCCCGCCGGCTCCGACCCGGAGCGCCAACTCGGCCACCGTGGGCGCATCGAACACCGCGCGCACCGCAACGGCGGCATCCAGGCTGGTGTTCACCGCCGCGATCACCCGCATCGCCGATAGCGAATCCCCGCCTAGTTCGAAGAACGATTCGTCGACTCCGACTCGTTCGAGTCCGAGCACCTGGGCATAGATGCCGGCCAGGATTTCCTCGACCGCGTTGGACGGTGCCCGGTATCGGTCGCCATCGGTGTAGTGCGGTGCCGGCAGCGCGCGGGTGTCGAGTTTGCCGTTGGCCGTCAACGGCAGCGCGTCCAGCACCACCACCGCGGCCGGCACCATGTAGGCGGGCAACCGCGCGCCCAACGCGGCACGAACCTGGACCGGGTCTGCGCTGCCGGTGATATAGCCGACCAGACGCTTATCACCGAGCTGGTCCTCGCGCGCGAGTACCGCCGCCTGGCCCACCCCGTCCACTCTGGCCAGCGCCGCACGCACTTCACCCAACTCGATGCGATACCCGCGGATCTTGACCTGCTCATCAGCACGCCCCAGATACCGCAACTGCGCATCGGCACCCCAACACACCACGTCCCCGGTGCGGTACATCCGTTGTCCCGCACCGGCGAACGGGCATGCCACGAACCGCGACGCACTCAATCCCGCCCGGCCCAGATAGCCCACGCCGACCCCGGTCCCCGCCACATACAGCTCCCCCACCACCCCGGCAGGCACCGGATGCAGCCAGGCGTCCAGCACGAAAAAGGCCAGGTGTGCCAACGGCACCCCGACCGGGCTCACCGCGCGGTCCACGTCATCGATCACGATCTCGCGCAACGACGCATGCACGGTGGTCTCGGTGGTGCCATACAAGTTCAGCAGCCGCGGCAACGACGGATGCCGATCCAGCCAGCTACCGAGCCGCTGCGGTTCCAACGCCTCGCCGGCGAACAACACCGTCTGCAGCGCCAACTGTCGGCCCCGCTCGGGCGCCAGCCCATCCGCGGCCTGCAACGCATAGAACGCCGACGGCGTCTGACTCAACACACCGACCCGTTCGGCAACCAGCAACGCGTGGAACTCTTCTGGTGCACGCGCCACGGACTCGGGCACTACGACCAACCGCCCGCCGTGCAGCAGGGCGCCCCACATCTCGCACACCGAGACGTCGAAGGCCAGCGAATGCCACTGCGACCACACCTGCCCGTCCAGCTGCATCCCGGCCTCCAGTGAGGCCAGCAGCTCGATGACGTTGCGATGGGTGATGGCGACACCTTTCGGCACGCCGGTGGTGCCTGAGGTGTAAATCAGGTAGGCGATGTCGTCGGCCGCGGGCACCGGCAACGCAGTGCCGGGGTGGGTGGCGATACCGGGGTCGTCGATATCGATGACCACCATGTCGTGCCCGTCCAGGCGCGCGCGCAAATCCGCCGTGGTGATCGCGACGATCGGGGCGGCGTCGGCGAGCAAGAACTCGATCCGCGCATCGGGATGCGCCGGGTCCATCGGCACATAGGCCGCGCCGGTTTTGAGCACCGCCAGGATCGCGACGATCGCCTCAGCCGACCGCGGCAACAGCAGCGCCACCCGCTCACCGGCGCTCACTCCACGGTCGGCCAACAGCTGCGCCAACCGGTTCGCGGCCTGATCAAGCTCCCGATACGTCAACGAACGCCCACCGCACGTCAACGCCGCCGCTTCCGGTGTGCGCGCCACCTGCGCGGCGAACAGCGCCGGGATCGACACCGACGCCGCTGGGGGCTCGGTCAATGCGGCCCGGTTGCCCCATCGGTCGAGGGCGGCGTGCTCGGCCTCGACGAGCAAATCGATCGAGGAGAGCCGATGCGTCGGGTCGGCGGTCAGCGCCACGAGCACCCGCTCCAACCGCTCGATCAGTATGTGGATGCTGTCCGCGTCGAACACGTCGGTGCGGAACTCCACCACTCCGCCGATCCCGGCGGGCTCGCCGGTCTCATCCCAGCGTTCGGCCAACGAGAACGTCAGGTCCATGCGGGCCGTCTGGGTGTCGGCCGGCAGCGCGGTGACCTGCAGATCCCCCCAGGCCAGGTTGGCGGGGTCGCTGTCGTGTCCGGCGAAGTTCTGCCAGGCCAACATCACCTGCACCAGGGGGTGATGGTTCCGGGACCGGGCGGGGTTGAGCCGCTCCACCAGCACCTCGAACGGCACGTCCTGGTGCTCGTAGGCGGTCAGGCTGCGCTGACGCACCTGGGCCAACAGCTCGGCACCGGTGGGATCACCGGCCACGTCGACCCGCAGCACCAAGGTATTGACAAAGCAACCCACCAGGCGGTCCAGCGCAGAATCCCGCCGCCCGGCGATCGGGAACCCCACGGCCACATCGGGACTCGCGCTGATCTTCGACAGCAGCACGGACAGCGCGGCCTGGACCACCATGAAACTGGTGGCATTGTGCTCACGCGCCACCTGGGCAATCCGCTGCTGCAGCTGCGCCGGCCAGTCCACGGCCACCGTGGCACCACGCTGATCCGCTACCGGCGGATAGGGCCGGTCGGTGGGTAGCTGCAGACGCTCGGGCGTCCCGGCCAGCGCATCCACCCAGTAGGCCAGCTGCGCGCCGATACGGCTGTCACTATCGGTCAGGTCACCCAGCAGGGCGCGCTGCCACAACGTGTAGTCGACGTACTGCACCGGCAACGGTGCCCAGCCCGGGGGTTGCCCCGCACACCGGCTGGCGTACGCCACACCCAGGTCGGCCACCAGTGGCGCCACCGACCAGCCGTCGGCGGCGATATGGTGCACCACGGCTACCAGCACATGCTCGTCATCGCTAACACGGAAAAGCCTTGCCCGCAACGGGATCTCGGCTGCCAGATCAAATGGGTCACGCGCCGCGGTGCCGACGGCCTCACTCAGCCGGCTCACGGACCACCCGGTGGCATCGACGACCGCCCAACCGAAATCGGCGCCCTCAACCGGCACCACCTGTTGCTGGGGAACGCCGTCGACCGCCGGGAACAGCGTGCGCAGGCTCTCGTGTCGATCCACCACATCGGCCAGCGCCGCCCCGAGCGCCTCGGAGTTCAGCTGCCCGCACAGCCGGAACGCGACAGCCATGTTGTACATCGACGAGGGTCCCTGCAACTGGTCGATGAACCACAACCGGTTCTGGGCGAACGACAACGGCACCACCGCGGGCCGCTGAGCCGGAACCAAAGGCTCCAGCGCGTCCCCGTCGGCGCCGACCCGGAGCGCCAGCTCCGCCACCGTGGGCGACTCGAACAAGGTGCGCACCTCAAGACCAGCATCCATGCCCGCGTTGACGGCGGCGATCAGGCGCATCGCCGACAGCGAATCCCCACCCAGCTCGAAAAACGAGTCATCGATCCCGACCCGCTGCAGGCCCAGGACCTGGGCATATATACCCGTCAAGAGCTCTTCGACCGCATTGGTCGGGGCCCGGTAGCGACCGCCGTCCTGATACTCCGGGGCTGGCAGCGCCCGGACGTCGAGTTTGCCGTTGACCGTCAGTGGCAGCGCTTCGACGGCGACGACCGCGGCCGGCACCATATACGCCGGCAGTCGCTGCGTCAGGGCGGCGCGCACCCGGGCGGGGTCTGCGGTGCCGGTGACATAACCGACCAGCCGCTTGTCGCCGGGGCGGTCCTCGCGGGCGATCACCACCGCTTGCTCGATCCCGTCCAGCCCGGCCAACGCGCTCTGAACCTCACCCAACTCGATGCGATAGCCGCGGATCTTGACCTGATCATCGGCGCGGCCCAGATAGGCCAGCTGCCCATCGGCACCCCAGCGCACCACATCCCCGGTGCGATACATGCGGTGACCAGGGGACCCGGGGCCGCCCGCGCCCGCGAACGGACACGCCACAAACCGCGACCCGGTGAGCCCCGCCCGACCCACATATCCATACGCGAGGCCGCTACCGGCCACATACAGCTCGCCCACCACCCCGACGGGCACCGGCCGCAACCACTTGTCCAGCACAAAAAAGCCGAGATGGGCCAACGACACCCCGATCGGGCTGACACTGCGGTCGACGTCGGCGGGGACGATCTCCCGGAAGGATGCGTGCACCGTCGTCTCGGTGATGCCATACATGTTGATCAGCCGCGGTGATCCCCGGTGGCGGTCCAGCCAGGTTTCCAACCGCTGAGGTTCCAGCGCTTCACCGCCGAATACCACCGTCTGCAGCCTGAGTTCATCCCCCAGTTCAGGTGCTCGCGCATTGGCGTTTTGCAACGCATAAAAGGCCGACGGGGTCTGGCTCAACACACTGACCTGTTCCCGCACCAGCAACGCGTGCAGGTCTTCCGGCGAGCGGGTCACTGACTCGGGGACCACCACCAGTCGCCCACCGTGCAGCAGCGCACCGAACATCTCCCACACCGAGTAGTCGAAGGCCAGCGAATGACACTGGGTCCACACTTGGTCCGTCAGTTCCCGGTCAGCGTTCAGGGACTCCAGCAGCCAGGTCACGTTCTGGTGGGCGACGGCCACCCCCTTGGGGACACCGGTGGTGCCCGAGGTGTAAATCAGGTAGGCGACGTCGTCGGGTGCGGGTGCCGGAAACGCCGTGCTGGGTTGGACGTCGATTCTCGGGTCGTCGACATCAATCACCGCCAGCCCGCAGCCGTCCAGCCGATCGGCCAGCTCCGCTGTTGTGATCGCGGCGACCGGTGCGGCGTCGGCAACCATGAACTCCATCCGCGCCGCCGGATGCGACGGATCGATCGCCAGATAGGCCGCCCCGGCCTTGAGCACCGCCAGGATCGCCACGACGGCCTCGGCTGACCGGGAAAACAGCAGCGCCACCCGCTGTCCGGGACCCGCTCCCTGCTCGACGAGCAAGTGCGCCAACCGATTCGATGCCTCATCGAGCTCCCGATACGTCATCGAACGGCCCTCGCACGTCAGCGCCGCCGCCTCCGGCGTACGGGCCACCTGCTCGGCGAACACCGCCGGAATCGACCTCGCGGGCGACGGCGGCCGGGCCAACACCGCCCGGTTACCGATCTCGTCCAGGCGGGCGCGCTCCCCGTCGTCCAGCAGTTGTATTGACGACAACCGACGACCGGGGTCGGCGGTCATGGCCGCCAACATTCGGCCCAACCGCTCGATCAGCGCGTGGATGCTGTCCGCGTCGAACACATCGGTGCGGAACTCCACGCCCCCGCCGATCCCGGCAGGCCCACCGGCCTCGGTCCAGCGCTCGGCAAGGGAAAATGTCAGGTCCACACGGGCAGTACGGGTATCCAGCGGCACCGGGATGACCTGCAGATCGCCCAACGCCAAACCGGTGGCCGGGTCGCCGGCGAAGTTCTGCCAGGCCAACATCACCTGCACCAGCGGGTGATGGTTCAGCGATCGGGTGGGGTTGAGCCGCTCCACGAGCACCTCGAACGGCACGTCTTGGTTCTCGTAGGCAGCCAGGCTGCGCTGACGCACCTGAGCCAACACCTCGGCCACGGTGGGATCACCGACCAGATCCACCCGCAGCACCAATGTGTTGACGAAGAAGCCCACCAACTCATCCAGTGCCGGATCGCGCCGCCCGGCGATCGGGAATCCCACCGCCACATCGGCGCTGCCGCTGAGCGTGGACAGCAGGACCGTCAACGCGGCCTGGATCACCATGAAGCTGGTCGCATCATGCTCGCGGGCCAGCCGTGCGACCCGCTGCTGCAGCTCGGCCGGCCAAATCACCGCCACACTGTCGCCGCGATAGTCGGCCACCGGCGGATAGGGCCGATCGGTGGGCAGCTCCAGCCGCTCGGGCATCCCGGCCAGCGCATTCACCCAATAGGCCAACTGTGCGCCGATACGGCTGTCGCTGTCGGTCAGGTCACCGAGCTGTTCGCGCTGCCAGAGCGTGTAGTCGACGTACTGCACCGCCAACGGCGACCAGCCCGGGGCCATCCCCGCACACCGACTGGCGTAGGCCACCCCCAAACCAGCCACCAGCGGCGCGATCGACAAGCCGTCGGCGGCGATGTGGTGCACCACCGCCACCAGCACATGCTCGTCCTCGTCGATGCGGAAAAGCCGTGCCCGCAACGGGATTTCGGCTGCCAGGTCAAACGCGTGCCGGGTCGTATCCTCGATGGCTCCGTGCAGCCGGTCGGCCGGCCAGCCGGTGGCGTCGACGACCTGCCAACCGAAGTCGGCGCGCTCAACCGGCACCACCAGCTGTTGGGGAACCCCGTCCAGCGCGGGAAACAGTGTGCGCAGGCTCTCGTGGCGGCCCACCACATCGGCCAGCGCCGCCCCCAGTGCGTCGGCATCCAGGCGTCCGCCCAG
The DNA here is from genome assembly GCF_059812725.1 of Mycobacterium sp. NGS41. Taxonomy (NCBI): domain Bacteria; kingdom Bacillati; phylum Actinomycetota; class Actinomycetes; order Mycobacteriales; family Mycobacteriaceae; genus Mycobacterium; species Mycobacterium sp. NGS41. The sequence continues at coordinate 4,122 of NZ_JCALDF010000048.1, read as the reverse complement.
CCGCAACGCCACCGCCATGTTGTAGACCGGCGAGGGCCCCTGCAACTGGTCGATAAACCACAACCGGGACTGGGCGTACGACAACGGCACCACCGCGGGCCGCTCCATGGCAACCAGTGGCTGCGGCCCAGCTCCGTCGCCGTCCAGATGCGGCGCCAACTGGGCAACCGTGGGCGCCTCGAACAACGTGCGCACCGAAACGTGGGCATCCAGCGCATTGTTGACGGCAGCGACCAAACGCATCGCCGACAACGAATCCCCACCCAAGTCGAAGAAGGACTCATCGACCCCGACCCGGTCGACACCGAGGACTTGGGCGTAGATACCGGCCAGGATCTCTTCGACGGTGTTGGCGGGGGCGCAATAGCCACCGCCGGCATCCTGGTGCTCCGGGCCCGGCAAGGCGCGGATGTCGAGTTTGCCGTTGACCGTCAGGGGCAGCGCGTCGAGCACCACCACGGCGGCCGGGACCATATACACCGGCAACCGCTCAGCCAGGGCGGCGCGCACCCGGGCGGGGTCGGCGGAGCCGGTCACATACCCCACCAGCCGCTTGTCGCCAGGGCGCTCCTCGCGGGCGATCACCGCGGCCTGATCGATGCCGTCCAGCCCGGCCAGCGCGGCCTGAACTTCACCCAGTTCGATGCGATAGCCGCGAATCTTGACCTGATCATCGGCCCGGCCCTGATACTGCAGCTGCCCGTCCGCGCCCCACCGCACCAAATCCCCGGTGCGATACATCCGCTGACCGCGCACCCCGGGGCCCGCGAATGGGCACGCCACAAACCGCGACCCGGTCAACCCCGCGCGGCGCACATACCCACACGCCAGGCCGGTACCGGCCACGTACAACTCACCGACCACACCGACGGGCACCGGCCGCAACCACTTGTCCAGGACAAGCAGAGCCGCCCCGGGCACCGGAAGACCAATCGGCACGGTCCTTTTCCCCGTCGACCCCGCCTGCAGCGGCGCGCTGATCGACGCGTACACGGTGGTCTCGGTCGGGCCGTAGCCGTTGATCATCACCCGTCCCGGCGCCCACCGATCCACTACCTCGGCCGGGCAGGCCTCACCGGCCACCATCAACGCCACCGACTCCAAACCATGCCGCGACAGCATTCCCACCGCCGACGGGGTCTGGCTCAACACGCTGACCTGTTCGGCAATCAGCAACGCGTGCAGGTCTTCCGGTGAGCGCGTCACTGTCTCGGGGACCACCACCAGCCGCCCGCCGTGCAGCAGCGCGCCCCAGATCTCCCACACCGAATAGTCGAAGACCAGGGAATGGCACTGCGTCCACACCTGGCCGGGCGCGAGCTGCAGGCCGACGTCGAGCGAGTCGAACAGCCGGGTCACGTTGTGGTGGGTCACGGCCACGCCCTTGGGCACGCCCGTCGTCCCCGAGGTGTAAATCAGGTAGGCGATGTCTTCTGGTGCCGGTGTCGACAACGCGGTGCTGGGTTGGGCGGCGATACGGGCGTCGTTCACATCGATGACGACGACGTCGTGTGCGGCCAGCCGCTCGGCCAGCGCGGTGGTGGTGACCGCCGCGATCGGCGCGGCGTCACCGAGCAGGAAGTCGATCCGCGCGTCGGGCACCACCGGGTCGGTCGGCAGATATGCCGCCCCGGTTTTGAGGACTGCGAGGATCGCCACGATCGCCTCGGCTGAGCGCGAAAACAGCAGCGCCACACACTCACCCGGCGCCGCGCCCTGTTCGGCCAGCAGGTGCGCCAACCGGTTCGCGGCCTCGTCGAGCTCCCGATATGTCATGGAGCGGCCGTCGCACGTCAGCGCCGCCGCGTCCGGCGTACGCGCCGCCTGCTCGGCGAACACCGCCGGAATCGACCTCGCCGGCGGCACCGGCCGGGCCAACACCGCCCGGTGACCGATCTCGTCCAGGCGCGCGCGCTCACCGGAATCCAGCACATCCACCGACGACAACTGACGACCGGGGTCGGTGGTCATGGCCGCCAACACCCGCCGCAACCGCTCGATCAGTGTTTGGATGCTGACCGCGTCGAACACGTCGGTGCGGAACTCCACCTCTCCGCCGATCCCGACGGGCGCGCCGGTGTCGCCCCAGCGTTCGGCCAACGAGAATGTCAGGTCCATGCGGGCGGTACGGGTGTCTATCGGTACCGGGGTGACCTGCAGGTCGTCCAAAGCCAACCCGGTGGCCGGGTCACCGGCGAAGTTCTGCCAGGCCAACATCACCTGGACCAGCGGGTGATGGGTCCGGCTGCGGGCGGGGTTGACCCGCTCGACGAGCACTTCGAACGGCACGTCCTGGTGCTCGTAGGCGGTCAGGCTGCGTTGACGCACCTGGGCGAGTAGCTCTGCCACCGTGGGATCACCGGCCAGGTCCACTCGCAACACCAGGGTGTTGATGAATGACCCCACCGACTGATCCAGTGCGGGATCGCGCCGTCCCGCGATCGGGAATCCGACCGCCACGTCGGCGCTGCCGGTGACCGTGGACAGCAGCACCGCGAGGGCGGTCTGGATCACCATGAAGCTGGTCGCATCATGCTCGCGGGCCACGCGCGCAACCTGCTGTTGCAGCTCGGCCGGCCAATCCACTGCCACACTGGCGCCGCGGTAGTCGGCTACCGGCGGATAGGGCCGATCGGTGGGCAGCTCCAGCCGCTCGGGCATCCCGGCCAGGGTGTCTTCCCAGTAAGTCAGCTGCACGCCGATACGACTGTGCGGGTCCTGCAGTTCACCAAACTGTTCGCGCTGCCACAGCGTGAAATCGACGTACTGCACCGGTAGCGGCGGCCAGCCCGGGGCCTGCCCCGCGCACCGGCTGGCATAGGCGACACCCAGATCGGCCACCAGCGGGGCGATGGATAAACCGTCCGCGGCGATGTGGTGGGCCACGGCCACCAGCACGTGCTCGTCGTCGCCGATACGGAAGAGCCGTGCCCGCAACGGAATTTCGGTCGCCAGCGCAAACGGGTGACGCACCACCGCGCCGATGGCCTCTTCCAGCCGGGCGGCCGGCCAGCCGGTGGCATCGACGACCTGCCAACCGAAGTCGGCCCGCTCGACCGGCAGCACCAGTTGCTGAGGAATCCCGTCGACCGCCGGGAACAGCGTGCGCAGACTCTCGTGACGGCCCACCACATCGGCCAGCGCCGCCCCCAGCGCGTCGGCATCCAAGCGACCAGTCAGCCGCAACCCGACCGCCATGTTGTAGACCGGCGAGGGCCCCTGCAACTGATGGATAAACCACAACCGGGACTGGGCGAACGACAACGGCACCACCGCGGGCCGCTCCACTGCAACCAGCGGCCGCGGCCCAGCCACATCGCCGTCCAGACGCAGCGCCAACTGGGCTACCGTGGGCGCCTCGAACAAGCTGCGCACCGAAACGCCGCCGTCGACAGATTTGTTGATCGCGGCGATCACCCGCATCGCCGACAGCGAGTCTCCGCCCAGATCGAAAAACGACTCGTCAACCCCGACCCGCTTCAGGCCGAGGACTTGGGCGTAGATACCGGCCAGGACCTCTTCGACGGCGTTGGCCGGCGCGTGGTAGTGCTCGGCGTCGGTGTATTCGGGTGCGGGTAGGGCGCGACTGTCGAGTTTGCCGTTGACGGTCAGTGGCAGTGCGTCGAGGACGACGACGGCGGCGGGCACCATGTAGACCGGCAGGCGTTCGCTGAGCGCGGCGCGGATTTTGGCCGGATCGGCCGTTCCGGTGACATAACCCACCAGCCGCTTATCCCCGGGACGATCCTCCCGGGCGATCACCGCGGCCTGATCGATCCCATCCAGCGCGGCCAACGCGGCCTGCACCTCACCCAACTCGATGCGATAGCCGCGGATCTTGACCTGATCATCAGCCCGACCCAGATACACCAGCTGCCCATCAGCACCCCAACGCACCAAATCCCCGGTGCGATACATCCGCTGACCCCCGGCACCGGCGAACGGACACGCCACAAACCGCGACCCGGTCAACCCCGCCCGACCCACATACCCATAGGCCAAGCCGCTACCGGCCACATACAACTCACCGACCACGCCGGTCGGCACCGGGCGCAGCCACCCGTCCAGGACAAACAAGCCAAGGTGGGCCAGCGGCACGCCGATGGGGCTGGCAGTGCTGTC
>NZ_JCALDF010000047.1:0-29298 GCF_059812725.1 Mycobacterium sp. NGS41 | reverse complement strand
GTGGAGTGCCCGTTGAAGCTCAACGCCACCGCCCCCGGGGTGCGGGCCACCTGCGCGCCAAACAACGCCGGAACCGACCCCGAGGCGGAGGCCGGCACAGGTTGGTTCAACACCGCCTGGTTACTCCACCGCTGCAAACACTCACGCTCGCCGGCATCGAGCAAATCGATCGACGACAACCGCCGGGTCGGGTCGTCGGCCAGGGCCACCACCACCCGCTGCAACCGCTCAACCAACACCTCGATGCTGGCCGCATCAAACACATCGGTGCGAAACTCCACCTCCCCACCGATGCCGGCGGGCGCACCGTCCTCGCTCCAACGCTCGGCCAACGAAAACGCCAAATCCATCCGCGCCGTGCGGGTCTGCACCGGCAACGGCACCACCTGCAACTCACCCAAACTCAACTTCGCAGGCCGATTGTTCTGCCACGCCAACAACACCTGCACCAACGGATGATGCCCCCGGCTACGCACCGGATTAAGCCGCTCCACCAACACCTCAAACGGCACATCCTGATGCTCATAAGCAGCCAAACTGCGCGCCCGCACCTGCGCCAGCAACTCCCCCACCGTCGGATCACCCGACAAATCCACCCGCAACACCAACGTATTGATGAACGCCCCCACCAACTCATCTAGAGCCGGATCACGCCGCCCAGCGATCGGAAACCCCACCGCCACATCAGAACTGGCGCTCAACGCCGACAACAACACCGCCAACGCCGCCTGCACCACCATGAAACTGGTCGCATTATGCTCACCAGCCAACGCCCGCACCCGCATCTGCACCTGCGCCGGCCACTCCACGCTCACACTGGCACCACGCTGATCCCCCACCGCCGGATACGGCCGATCAGTGGGCAACTGCAAATGCTCAGGCATCCCCGCCAGCGCCTGCTGCCAATACGCCAACTGCCCACCAATACGGCTGGCACTGTCCTCAAGCTCACCGAACTGCGCGCGCTGCCACAACGTGTAATCGACATACTGCACCGGCAACGGCACCCACCCCGGCGCCTGACCCACACACCGGCTGGCATACGCCACACCCATATCAGCCACCAACGGAGCCACCGACCAACCATCAGCAGCGATATGATGCACCACCGCCACCAACACATGCTCATCCTCCGCAACCCGGAAAAGCTGTGCCCGCAACGGGATCTCAGACGCCAAATCAAAACCATGACGCACCGCCGCGCCGATCGCCTCCTCCAACTCGGCCGCCGACCAGCCCACCGCATCAAAGACCTGCCAACCAAAATCGGCGGCCTCCACCCCCACCACTACCTGCTGCGCCACCCCCTCGGGAGCCACAAACCGCGTCCGCAAACTCTCATGACGACCCACCACATCGGCCAACGCCGCACCCAACGCCCCCACATCCAGACGCCCACACAACCGCAACGCCACCGCCATGTTGTACACCGCCGACGGACCCTGCAACTGATCCAAAAACCACAACCGGGACTGAGCAAACGACAACGGCACCACCGCCGGCCGCTCGACTGGAACCAACGGCTCCAACCCACCCCCACCCACCCCAATACGCGGCGCAAACTGAGCAACCGTGGGCGCCTCAAACAACACCCGCACCGACACCCCAGCATCAAAAGACTTATTAACCGCCGCGATCACCCGCATCGCCGACAACGAATCCCCACCCAGATCGAAAAACGAATCATCAACCCCGACCCGCTCCAACCCCAACACCTGGGCATAAATACCGGCCACAATCTCTTCAGCAAGACTGCCCGGCGCACGATAACCACCAACATCCGAATACTCCGGAGCCGGCAAAGCCCGCCGATCCAACTTCCCATTCGGCGTCAACGGCAACGCCTCCACCACCACCACCGCCGCCGGCACCATATACGGCGGCAACCGCTCCCCCAGCTCCGCACGCACCCCAGCCGGATCAACCGCCCCGATCACATACCCCACCAACCGCCGATCACCCGGACGATCCTCCCGAGCAACCACCACCGCCTCACAAACCCCACCCACACCGGCCAACGCCGCCTGAACCTCACCCAACTCGATCCGATACCCACGGATCTTCACCTGCTCATCAGCACGCCCCAAATACCGCAACTGCCCATCAACACCCCAACACACCAAATCCCCAGTGCGATACATCCGCTGACCCGACACCCCAAACGGACACGCCACAAACCGCGACGCCGACAAACCCGCCCGACCCACATACCCGTACCCTGCGGCGGAACCCGCGACATACAGCTCACCAACCACACCAACCGGCACCGGGCGCAACCAGCCGTCCAATACAAAAAAGGCGAGGTGCGCCAACGGCACCCCGATAGGGCTGGCATTACTGGCGACGTCGCTGTCGAAGAGCTCTCGGAACGAGGCATGCACAGTCGTCTCGGTGGTGCCGTACATGTTGATCAGCCGGGCCGATTCGGGGTGGTGGTCCAGCCAGGTCCGAAGACGCTGGGGTTCCAGCGCTTCGCCGGCGAACACCACTGCCCGAATGTTCAACTGCCGCCCCGAGTCAGGTACCAGCGCGGCGGCGGTTTGCAGCGCATAGAACGCCGAGGGCGTCTGGCTTAAGACGCTGACCTGCTCCGCCGTCAGCAGGGCGTGGAATTCCTCCGGTGCGCGCGCCACCGACTCGGGCACCACGACCAGCCGTCCACCATGCAACAACGCGCCCCACATCTCCCACACCGAGACGTCGAAGGCCAATGAGTGCCATTGCGACCACACCTGTTCCGTCAGGTCCAGGTCTTTGCCCGCGGCCTGCAGCAGCTGAATCACGTTGTGGTGGCTGATCGCTACACCTTTGGGCACGCCGGTGGTGCCCGAGGTGTAGATCAGGTAGGCGACGTCATCGGGACTCGGTGCGGGCAACGCGGTGCTGGGTTGGGTACCTATGCGTGGGTCGTCGATATCGATGACGGGCAGATCGTGCCCCTCCAGCCGCTCGGAAAGCCCGCCGGACGTGACGGCGGCGATCGGTGCGGCATCACCAAGCAAGAACTCGATTCGCGCGTCGGGATGTGCAGGGTCGATGGGCAAATACGCTGCCCTGGTCTTGAGCACTGCCAAGATCGCCACGATCGCCTCGGCCGACCGCGAAAACAGCAGTGCCACACGCTGACCCGGGCCGGCTCCCTGCCCGGCCAGCAGGTGGGCCAACCGATTCGACGCCTCGTCGAGCTCGCGATATGTCATCGAGTGGCCGTCGAAGCTCAGCGCCACCGCCTCCGGCACACGCGCCACCTGCGCGGCAAACGACTCCGGAATCGAGACGGCAGCGGACGCCGGCACACTCAGCACGGCGCGGTTACTGATCCTGTCCAGCTCGGCGCGTTCACCCTCGTCGAGCACATCTATCGACGAGAGCCGCCGGCCCGGATCGGCGGTCATCGCCGCCAACACCCGCTTCAGTCGCTCGATCAGCGTCTCGATGGCGGCCGCATCGAACACATCGGTGTCGAACTCGACGCGAAGGCCTAATTCCTTGCCCGGCAACACAATTACCGCAACCGGGTAGTGGTTGTATTGGCGGCTGGTGAAGTCGGTCACGGCCAAGCCGTCCACACTCAGCAGCCCATCGACTTCGATCGGGAAGTTCTCGAAGACGAACAGGGTGTCGAACAGCTGGTCATGAGCGACGAGGCGGTTGATCTCCCGCAGCGCCAGATGCTCGTGTTCAAGGGTCTCGCTGTGAGCGCTTTGCAACTGCGCGAGCAACTCTGCGACGGTGGTCGCCGGCGTGCTGTTCGCGCGCACCGGCACCGTGTTGATCAACAGACCTACCATCGATTCGGCACCGAACACCTCGGCCGGCCGGCCCGCAACCGTGGTGCCGAAAGCGACATCGTGGTTTCCGGTCAGCACCATCAACAACTGCGCCCACGCACCCTGCATCGCGATGTTGACGGTGGTATTGCACGAGCGCGCCAACTCGCTAACCGCCCGCGTCATCTCCTCAGGCAGCTGGAACAGTTGAACGCTTCGCGGCCCCACCGCCACCCGGCCCTGGGGACCCACGAATGTCGGGGTGTCAAAGCCGGCCAGCACCTCGCGCCAGGCCGACCGGGCGGCATCCATGTCGCGACCGGCCAGCCAGCTGACGAACCGGCGATATGGCACCGCCGCGGGCAGTGGCAGCCCGTAGTAACTGGCGGACAGCTCTTGCACGATGATCGGCAGCGACCAGCCGTCCACCACAATGTGGTGGAACGTCAACACAATCCGATACCGATCGTCGGCGGTGCGGATCACAGCCGCCCGGAAAGTCGACTCGTCGGCCAGGTCGCAGACGGCGGCTCGTTCGGCCGCGCACTCCCGCTGGGTCTGCTCCTCGACGTCGACGGCGCCGCGGTCTAGTTCGATATACCGCCAGGGCACCTCGGGATCGGCCGGGATGATCTGTACGGGCTCCTCGAACTGATCCGAAAACCGCGCCGCCAAATTGGGATGGCGGTTGACCATCGTGTGCACCGCGTCGCGCATCCGCTGCAAATCAAGCGGTCCGGACACCCCGATCTCCAGCTGCACCGCATACACATCGTCGCCGGATCCTTGCGCGGTGCTGGAGTGGAACAGCAGGCCCAGTTGCAGCGGGGTCAGCGGCAGTACGTCAGCGATCCGCATATTGCCGCTGGAGCTGATCGATCTGCTGCTGGCTCAGACCGGTAAGCCCGACATCGGACGGGGTCAATCCACCCCCACCGCGGCGCACATGCGCGCAGATGCCGGCTAACGCCTCAAACCACAACCGGCTCAGCCGGCTTACCTGCGCCTCGTTAACGGCCGACGATGCCCAGGTCCAGTTGGCGTGCAACCGCAGACCAGCCTCGGTGTCGCTGGTGGCAGCGTTGAGTTCCACGGTGTGCATCAGCGGCACAGGCGCCGCCGCGGTCGCGCCGGTCAGCGACACATCTTCCTGGCTGATCCGCCACAGGTCACCGGAGAGCTCGTCGGCCGTCGAGTGACCGCCGAGATGCCCCAGATAGTTGAATCCGATCGGCGCGTCGGCCTCGTCCAGGTCCACCTCGGAGTTCAGGTAGCGCAGCAGACCATAAGTCACGCCGTCCGGCAGCGCGCGAAGCTGCTCTTTGCCGTCTTTGACCATCGAGCCCAGCGCAGCGTCACCAGAAGCCACCTGCGCCCACGACAAGCCGCCGACGGCCAACGACACCGGATACTTGGTGCTGAACCACCCCACCGTGCGGGAGAAGTCCACCTCGGCGCCCAATTCCTCCTGGCGCCCCTGACCCTCCACATCAATACGGACCGGCGCGCCAGCAGCAGCACCCAAAAACTCCGCACACGCCAACCCGAAGGCAATCAACAACAGCTCGTGCACCTCGGCATGAAACGCCTCGGCCACCTCACCCAACAGCATCCGCGTCGTGTCGTCATCCAGCTCCACCGACAAACGCCCGGCACTGGCATAGGTGTCCGTCTCGGGGCACACTGCCGGCAACACCGCCGGCGTGGCCGCCACCTGCCGCCAGGTTTCGGCCTGGTCCACCACGGCCGGGGCATGCGCATGCTCAGCCAGCAGCGAGGCCCATCGGGCAAACGACGTCCCGCCTGCCGGCAACGCCACCGGCTGACCACTGCGATGCTGGGCCCACGCGATGTTCAAGTCCTCCAACAGAATTTGCCACGACGCCCCGTCCACGGCCAGACGGTGAATGATCAGCGCCAACTGTCCCGTGGAGCCCACCCAGACCGCGCTCAGGTTCGCCCCGGCCGCCGGATTCAATCGCGACCGGGCCTTTGCCAGCGCCTCCTCGGACAACACGTCCACCGACTGCAGACAACTGCCGGCATCCACCGACCCGGTCTCGGGCACCCGCAACGACCACTCCGCGGCGGTGTCGTCGTCGATCCGCAGCCGCAACGCGGCATGCCGATCCAGCAACGCCTGCAACAGCAACACCACATCGGCCTCGATCACGCCCGCCGGGGCCTGCACCACCACCGTCTGGTTGAACTGATCGACCGGGCCATCCACGTCCTGCAGCCAGCGCATGATCGGGGTGGCCACCACCGGCCCGACGCCCTCGTCGGCCAGGCCGTCCGCGCCATCGGCCAGCTGGGCTACCCGGGCCAGCCGGGCCACGGTCTGCTCGACGAAAATGTCGCGCGGGCGGCACACCACACCGGCCGCCCGTGCCCGCGCTACCACCTGCATCGACAGGATGCTGTCGCCGCCCAGCTCGAAGAACGACTCATCGACTCCGACCCGCTCCAGCCCCAGGACTTCGGCGTAGATTCCGGCCAAGACCTCTTCGACGGCAGTGGCCGGGGCCCGGTAACGATCGATGTCCTGATACTCCGGGGCAGGCAGCGCCCGCTTGTCGAGTTTTCCGTTCACCGTCAACGGCAGCGACTCGATCGCCACGATCGCCGCCGGCACCATGTAGGACGGCAGCCGGTCGGCCAACACGCTACGCATCCCGGCCGTATCCGCGGTGCCGGTGACATACCCCACCAGCCGCTTGTCGCCGGGACGGTCCTCACGGGCAATCACGACTGCCTGATCCACCCCGTCCAGCGCATTCAGGGCCGCTTGGACCTCGCCCAGTTCGATCCGGAAACCGCGGATCTTGACCTGATCATCAGCCCGCCCCAGATACTGCAATTGCCCATCGGCGCCCCAACGCACCAAATCTCCGGTGCGATACATCCGTTGTCCGGCTATTCCCGCACCGCCCGCGTCGACGAACGGACACGCCACAAACCGCGACCCGGTCAACCCCGCGCGCCCCACATACCCGTCAGCCACACCACGACCGGCCACATACAGCTCACCAACCACGCCGGCCGGCACCGGACGCAACCACCCATCCAGCACGAACAGCGCGGCCCCAGCCACCGGCGACCCGATCGGCACCACACCCGAACCCGCCGTCAACGGCGCACTGACGGCCACACACATCGTCGTCTCGGTGGGGCCGTAGGCATTGACCATCACCCGGCCCGGGGCCCACCGATCCATCACCTCGGTCGGACAAGCCTCACCGGCCAACATCAACGTCATCGACTCCAGGCCCGTCGGTGACAGCATTCCCACCGCAGACGGCGTTTGACCCAACACACTGACCTGCTCGGCCACCAGCAAGTCGTGCAGATCCTCCGCCGAGCTCGCCACTAACTCGGAGACCACCACCAGGCGCCCGCCGTGCAACAGCGCACCAAAGATCTCCCACACCGAGACGTCGAAGGCCAACGAGTGCCACTGCGACCACACCATCTCCGGACCCGCAGGCAGACCAATCCGCAGGCACTCCTCCAACGCAGTCACATTGCGGTGGGTGACGGCCACGCCCTTAGGCACCCCCGTCGTTCCCGACGTGTAGATCACGTACGCCAAATCGTCCGGCGCGGGGGTCGCCAACCCAGTACACGGATAGGCATCGATGCGGGGGTCATCGACATCGATGACGGGGATAGCGCACCCTTGCAGCCGATCGGCCAACCCCGCACTGGTAACCGCCGCTACCGCCGCGGCATCGGACACGATGAACTCGACGCGCGCGACCGGGTGCGCGGGATCGACCGGTACATAGGCCGCCCCGGCCTTCAACACCGCCAAAATCGCTACCACAGATTGGGCCGAGCGCTCCAACAGCAATGCCACATACTGCCCCGCGCCCGCGCCCTGCTCAACCAGCATGTGCGCCAAGCGATTCGAGGCCTCATCCAACTCCCGATACGTCCACGAGGAACCTTCAAAGGTCATCGCCACCGCGTCCGGCGTCTGCGCCACCTGCGCAGCAAACAAATCCGGAATCGACCCTGACGTCGGACGCGCGCTCAGCACTGCGCGATTACCGATCTCCGCCAGCCGCGAATGCTCAGCATCTTCAAGCAGATCCATCGCCGACAGCCGCCGCCCCGGGTCGGCAGTCATGGCCAGCAACACTCGTGACAAGCGTCCCGCTACGTCGCGCGAGTCAAGCTCCGGGAACGGCCCCCCAGCACCCATTGTGCTGAGGAAGAGCTGATCACCAGCATCAGAGAAGAGCAACCCGTAGGAACCCACGAGGCCAAGATTTGTGTACGACGCCGAAGCCGCGACCCCACCGAAATCCAGGCTCAGAACAGAGGGAAAGAAATCAATGATTACCCTGTCGCCGGGCTGTCCGGCGTCGTGGAAGTTCGTTTTGCGTTCCAGCGCGTGCACCGGAAACCTTTGATGCTGCACCGCTTCCCGTATTCGCGCGTCAACATGCCGGCAGAAATCGGCCACCGTGGACCCGGGCGAAGCCTTCAGGACCAGGGGCACCACTCCGGCAACCATCCCGGGAAGCGTCTTCGACTCCGGACGCACCCGCCTGCTCACCGGGAAGTCGAGCACCACCTCTGAACTCTCGGCGCACCACCCGCGCACCAGCAGCGCGCACGCGGCGGTAATTACCGAAGACCGAGGCATGCCCCACGCCTCGGATAACTTTTGGACCCCGCGGACGACCACGGGGTCCAATGGGACCGGCGCCGAAGGCTCATCGAGATCAGAGTCTTCAGCAGCTTGCCGTGGCCGATAATGCGGTTCGTTTTCCGTTGGCAGGTTCCGCGCCCAATAGTCCTGGTCTTCGAGGTAATCGTTGGAAGCCTCGTATTCCAGCTCGCAATCAACCAAATCCTGCAATGACCCGAAAAGCGCTGGGGGGATGGGAGCGCCAGAAGCGATCGCAGAATAGACAGATGCAATCCGGTGGCAAACCAGTGCAACGCCGGTTCCGTCTATGACTATGTGGTGGCCACACGCGAACAAATAGAATTCATCGAGCTGCGTCTGAAATAACGCAAACCTGAACAGTGGGCCGTCAAACGCCATGGGGGTGCGTTGAATCGATAATGCTATCCGATGTGCTTCCTGCACGGGATTGGGCGAGGAGCTCAGGTCGAAGAACGGCAGTTCGACCTTGGGGTAATCAATTGCCCGCTGGTAGACCTGACCAGCTACCTCGAAAATGGCGGCCCTGAACGGCTCGGCCTCGCGCAATACCCGGCTGATCGCCCACTCAAGACGACGGCGTTCTATCGTGCCGTCGATCTTGACAAATAGGCCAAGTTGCCATTCCGTGCTGGAGGGACGCGATTCCTGGGCAAGCCACACATCTAGCTGCGGCCGCGTCAGCGGAAGTGCTTGCTCATCAATTTCCATTCGACTCCCCCAAATTTCCGCCCTACTCCCCCCGCCGACGAAGGGTTCACTTATCAGAAGCCGCGAGCCTTTCTCGCAAACTCTTCGGCCGTATGTCCGGCCAGTTCTGTTCTATGTATTCCAGACAAGCGGCACGGTCGGCCTCGCCGTAAACCACCCGCCAGCCCGCGGGAACATCTGCGAACGTTGGCCAGAGGCTGTGTTGCTCCTCGTCGTTGACCAACACGAAAAAACTGCCGTTGTCGTCGTCGAACGGATTTACGCTCACCACTTCTCCAAACCGTCTAATGAGACACGTGAAACCGGTCCCAACGGTAGTTGAGGCGATCAGGGCCTGTCCGCGGTTTGGGGAAAGTTCCTGGTGCTCCGTACCGTGACGCCGGACACAACTGACAGCCTAGTGCGTTCGTCAGCGGCATCCGAAACGGTGGTGGCTTGCGGTACTGTGACATGCGGCGATGGCTTTGTACTTTTCGCTGCCGGCCGGCACGGGCTCTGAAACGACGAAGTCTCGGTCTCAGTGCTGAAGTTCCGTGGACTCTGGGCTCACCCCAAGCCACCGAATGTGCTACGTCCCAGGAGACGTACCTGAGGAAACGCTGTCAACTTGCTGGTTTCTTCATTGGTTGGTGATTCCGAACGCTCCGAGATGCGTTCCAGTGAGCGAGAAGTCGTTCAATGCGCTCGAAAGATTCTGTCGCAGCTGCTCATTCGAATTGGTGCGACCCGGCTCATAGGCAGTGGCCGAGATGAAGACATGCCTGTCCGTGATGCCCGACAGGAAAAACTGCAGTCCGCCGTACCGGTTCATCCTCGCCTCGGGCACGTCAGGATAGAGAACCTTCATCGCGAAGTAATCGGCGTCGGTGCCATCTGGCCGGTTGGCGGCTGGGTTGACCACGCCGAGGTTGGAGGTGACGACGAGGCCCGCCCGACCGCTGCCGACGTTTTGCAGGAGCCGCTTGGGAACTAGCGCCAGCAGAGGAATGATGGCCGCGGCCGCCCCCTCGTCATCGGGGGCCTCTTGGTGGCGGCTCAGCGTTTCTTTGAGTGTGGCGCGGATCTTGCTCAGGTCCGTCGTCGCAGTGGCAGGGTCGGCCGTCAGCTCGAGATAGCGGTGCGCGTTGGCACGGGTATCGTCCGCGGCACGCTCGTTGACCGGAATTCTCACGACCACCGAGCCGTCTGCGGTGACCCGTCCCAGCCGCTGGGCGAATCGGGCCGCCAATCCCACGAGCAGTGCGTTACTGGTCCCGCCGAGTGCGTCTGCTCGGGACCGCCACTGTTCGGCATCGACGAAGATGGTTGCCATTGGGATCGCGAAGGGTTCATCACCTCCGGCGGCCGGCGCCGGCAGCGTGGGGGCCCGTCCGGGCGCGCCACTGCGGGTGCGACGGGCCAATCGTACGGTGGCGGCGAGGCCGCGGCCGATAGCGGGAATGTCGCGCACGGTCTGACGGGCGTCCTCGCGCAGCGCCTGCCACCGCCGGCGCGATCCGGCAACTGGCCAGCTGATCTGGTCGTCGCGGCCAGCCACCGCATCCGCAAGCGCCTCGCACAGCCCGACGCCATCGGTGAGGCAATGTGAGATGACCAAGCTCAACCCGGCGCCGCCGTCGCTGAACGGCAACATCGCAAGATGCCAGCCGGGCCCCTGCTCGCAATCCAGCGGAGTGTTGGCCTGTTCGTTGAGCCAGCCGTCGAATTCTTCACGTGGTCGGGCCGACGCGACGATCTCAAGGTCGGAGAAACCACCGGGCGATATCCATCGGTGGCGCCCGACCCGCAATGGTGACCGTTCGATGCGCCGGGATACTCGCCCCCGCTGAAGGTGGTCATGGAACTGCCGCAGGCCGTCGATGTCGACTGGGCGGTCGTACACCCAGATACACTGCAGCTGACTCGCGCCTCCCAGCTTTCGCCCGACGTCAAACGGCGTCTGGTCGAGCGGATCCAGTAGGTTGTCCATGGTCGCAAAATACTTCGTTACCGCATACCTTGGAATCGCTTTCGCCGTTAATGTCAACTGCCGAATCAAGCGATAATGCGCTGTACTTGCGGGAGCGGTAGTGAATGCAGTCGTAGGCCGCCAGTCCCGGGAGTCGTGAAGGCGACGGTGACCCTAGACGATTCTTCGCTGGTCTTAGCGCTCAGAGATACGTGCCGGTCAGCGAGAAGTCGTCCAAAACGCTCGAAACGTCTTGTCGCAAGGCGTCATACGAGTTGAGACCAAGCGGCTGGTAGGCAACGATGGAAAAGAAGAATTGTCCATGCGCTGTTCCCGAAAGCAAAACCTGCAGTCCGCCGGACTGATGCATCACCGCCTCGGTCACGCCCGAGTAGAGAATCTTCATCGCGAAGCGGTCGGCGTCGGTGCCATCTGGCCGGCTGGCGGCCGGATCGACCACACCGAGGTTGGATGCGATGACGCTACTTCCGTCGCCGCCGCGGCTGGCCTTGCGAATGAGCCGTTGGGGCACCAGGCCCACCAGGGGAACGATCGACATCACTGCCCGCTCGTCGTCACGCACCTCCTGGTGGCGAATCAGCACCTGTTTGACTGCGGCTCGGATCTCACGCAGGTTCGTCGTCGCAAGCGAAGGGTCAACCGTCACGGCAACGACGAAGTTCGCGTTGGCGCGAGTATCGCCGGCAACGCGCTCGTTGACCGGCATCGTCAACGTGACCGAGCCGTCTGCACTGGCCCATCCCGCTCGCTGGGCGAGCCGGGCCGCCACTCCCACCAGCAGCGCGTTGCTGGTCCCCCCAAGTGAACGGGCCCGCGCCTCCCACTCGTGGGCATCGACAAAGATCGTTGCCGTTGGGAGCGTGACGAAATCGTCGGCGCCGGCAGGAAGCGCAGGCCGCGGGGTGGCGGCCCCGGCACCACCGCGGCTACGCCGGGCCAACCGGACCGCGGCGGCGGCCCCGCGGCACATAGCGGAAGTGTCGCGGACCGTCTGGCTGGCATCCTCGCGCAGCGCCTGCCACCGTCGCCGAGATCCGGCAGCAGGCCAGCTGATCGGGTCATCGCGGCCAAATACCGCATCCACAATGGCCTCGCACAACCCGACGCCATCAATCAGACAATGGGAGACGACCAAACTCACCCCGGTGCCGCCATCGGTGAACGGAACCACCGCAAGACGCCATCCAGGTCCACACTCGCAATCCACTGGGATACTGGCCTGCTCACTGAGCCAGACATGGAATTCTTCGCGGGGTCGCGCCGTCGCGACGATCTCCAAGTCCGATGAGCCGCCAGAAGATATCCAGCGATGACGGCCGAACCGCAGCGGAGACCGTTCGATACCCCGACGCAACCGCCCGTGCCGAAGGTGCTCATGGAACTGGCGCAGACCGTCGAGTTCGACCGGACGGTTGTACACCCAGACGCACTGCAGTTGGCTGGTGACTCCAGTCACTCGACCAAAGTCAAACTTTGTCTGGTCGTGCAGATCGAGTACGTTGCCCACTTCTGTACCGTACTTCGGATCGCATGGCTCAGAGTCCCATTTCACCCCGAAATGAGATCGGTCCGTAGATAACTCGGAATATGCGTCGCCGCACAGCCGCCCCCGCACAAGCCGGCGCGGACGTCGCTTGTGGTCCGATCTCAACTGGCGAATGGATCAGCGTTCAGGCCGGCTGGCGAAGCGATAGGCCGGCGGCGCGATAGATCGCATCGATCACGGTCATGTTCTCGACCGCGTCTCGCGGTGTCGTCTTCACCGGTTCACCGTGCAGCACCGCCGCCGCGAAGGCGTCTAGCTGATACGCGTAGGAGGCGCGCCGCGGGAAGCGCTCCACACGTTTGCCGTCGGCCGACCGGACCGAGAGGCGACGGAAGGACTGCGGTACCGCCGGATTGAGCACCCGCAACTCGCCGCGGTCGCCGACGACCTTGGCGCTCACCCGCAGCAGATCCGACGACCACACCGAGCAGCGGACACGGCCGGTGTGCCCACCCGCAAAGCGCAACTCGGCCGTCATGGCCCGGTCCACCTCAGGACCACGCAATTTCGCCTGCGCCGAAACGACTTCCGGGGTCGAACCGCCAAACATGCGGACCATGTCGACTGCATAGCTTCCGGCGTTCATCGTCGCGCCACCGGAAAGGGCGTAATTGTAGAGGTTGCTGGAGAACTGGGGCAGCAATACGCACATGGCTACCTCCACGCGCTCCAGTTTGCCCAGCTCCCCCGAAGCAACGATCTGCTCAGCGCGCAAAGTCAACGGATGGTAACGATAGTGGAATGCCTCCATTACCACCCGGTCCGACTTCGTGGCGAGTTCGGCGATCTCATGGGCCTCGTCGGCATTGGCAGTAAACGGCTTTTCGCACAACACATGCTTGTTCGCGGCGATCGCAGCTCGAGTCCACCTGCCGTGCAAGCCATTCGCAAGCGGGATATAGACAGCATCCACGTCCGGATCGGAAATCAACGCCTCGTAGCTGTCGTGCACCCGATCGATGCCGTGTTCGGCAGCAAAGGCTTGAGCACGAGATACGTCCCGCGCCGCCACCGCGGCCACCACGACCTCGCCGTTTTCCCGGGCCGGGTTGATGAGCGCCAACGGTGTGATGCGAGCCGCGCCCAGGATGCCGATCCGCAGCGTAGACGCGCGCCCAGACACGGAGCCGACGCTAGCAGTTGATCCGAGTCATTCGACCGTAGGGTGCTGCGTCCAGCCCGCAGACCCGCAGCAGAATGGGTGTTCCAGCCGGCCGGGAGACGATTTGGAAAGCTTCAAACGAGCCAACGCCGAACAGCCGGTCAGGTATGGTTCCGACCGTGTGGGGCTCAGTCGTGGGGTTGGGGTTGCTCGTGGCGCTCAACCCGGTACTCCTGGGCCTCATCCTGCTCCTCATTTCCCGGCCACGGTCCCTGCATAATCTGCTCGCCTGCTGGCTAGGCAGCCTGATAGCGAATATTCCCCTGCTGCTGATTCCGCTGATGGTGCTGCATTCAACTCCAAGCCTTACGTCTTTCTCGAAAGACTTGGCAACGCCGACGACGTCCGTGGGCTCCACGTTCCGGCACATTCAATTCGGGGTAGGTGTGCTCGCGCTAGCCATCGCCGCGCTGCTGATAGCGCGCTTCCTGGCGCGTCAGAAAGCGCGCCAGCCGGGACCAGGCGGCACAACGTCGACGATGGTGCTGGACTCGAATCCGCCGACCGGAATCGAGCGGCTGCTGGGCGGCGCGCCGGATGCGACAACGGAGGAAGGGTCTGCATTTCGTCGGCTGCTCGGGCGGGCCCGCAATGCGTGGGAAAACGGATCCTTGTGGGTCGCGTTCGCATTCGGCCTGATATCGCTGCCGGGGCCGCCCATGATTGTGTTCATAGACACTCTGATCGTGACCTCGGGAGCGTCGATAGGCGCCCAGGTTGGCGCCGTCATCGCATTCGTCCTCGCGGCGCTTTGGGTTTTCGAGATCACGCTCGTCAGCTATCTGGTCATCCCAGCGAAAACCCAAGCGGTGCTGCGACTGTTGCACGACTGGGCACGAACTCAGCGCCGGAAGATCTTGGTAGCCACGTTGGTTGTGGGTGGGATCGCGCTGCTGGCCCAGGGCATCGCCTGAGCTGGCGGCCGACAGCCCGGCAGCTGGTAAGCGTCAGTCAGGCCCAAGTCCCGCTGCGCCGGTGAGCCATTGCGCGGGTCGCGCGGATCAACTTCAGGACGGACGGGCGAAGGGCCCTGGTGTTGGAATGGCCGCGGAAATCCTCGAACGCCGCCCGGAGAAGATGCTCGCTCGCGCGATACCCCTCGAATACGCGATCCAGCGCTGACTCATCCACGGGCTCATCCCGCGCCGCCCCGCACAACTCCTCGTAAACCCTGGAAACCCAGTCTGTCTCGAGGACCTCTGTCACCGGGCCCGCGTGTTGCTGGCGCCGAAGATCCTGTTTGAGAAACTCGTCGACTGCGCTCTCGTCCGGGGTGCTGAGATCGATCCCAAGCGTCGCCGAAATCCGCGCTACTTCCCGACGCCAGTCGTTGAGAAGGTTTGTGTACTCGACGAACACGCGCGGAAGGGCGCGCGTCTGTCTTTCGGCCAACAGACTGAATTTCAGCCACAAGGCACTCGATATCTCCGGCGGGTCTTCGATGATCGCCGCAAGCGACGCGACTACCTCCTGCGGGTGGCGCAGCGGAATCAAGGCACCGACGTCGAACCCGGCTAGACGTGCTGCCTCAAACCACATGTCGGACAGCAGCGTTATCCGCGGTTCCTTGATGACGACGAGCGGCGCGGCCGGCAACGTCGTGAGAAACGCCCCGATCTCGTCGACGCAGGCGGCGTACTCTTTGGCGTCGATGGCACCTTCCTCCTGGAGGTGCATCGTCGGGTCGTCCCAGGTGGTGCCGTTGCGGTACAGGATCTTGTCGTTGAGATGCAGCGCCGCCCGCGGTTCCCAATAGCCACTCGGATTGCGTGCATCGGCGCCCATCATCCCGCCCGGCAGCGCACCGCCGCAAAGCGAGAGAACCCGGGTCAGCGCCGATGTTCCGGACCGGCCTATTCCCACCACGAACAGAGCCAACGGACGGGCCGTACTTCCGTTCTGCGCGGCGCCGGTCACGAGCACGACTCCACGGTGGCTATGCCGGCCGCATAGAGCAGCTCGACCTGTGCCGCCGCCGGGGCGAGAGAAGGAAACCTTGCGATGCGCTTCGCAGCGCTGCGACGGCTATTTGTCATGGCGCCAATATAGACAGGTGTCCGCCGCTGTCGCGGTGAATCACGTGAATCCGCAATAATCTACGGGGCGCGGCCCGGCCTCACCTCTGCTACCCAGTGCGATATCGAGCGGGCCAAATGCCCACTGTTACCGAGGTAAGTCGCGGTCTTCGGCATCGACGACCACAGCTCAGTATCTGAGCTACATCGACCGAGCTGAAGCACCGGATCGGCTACTCTCGTCTGATGCATCGGTGCGCCGCAAAGTCCCACGAAGTCCCGGGAAGCATCGCCCTCCGCGACGAGATCTACGCGTCACAGGGCGGCGCGGACGAATCCTGTGTAATCGGAGGCTGATCAGTGGCAGTCCGTATGCGTCCGCAACGTGCATCCGTTAAGAGCCGCGGCTCCAACGGTGATGCACCGCAAGATAATCTGCTCGCGTCCATGGACCACGGCTTGTTCGTCGGGCAACGCGCCACCGGCCAGGAGATGGTCATCCAGGTCGTGTGGCTTTATGAGCACCCCATCGACCTCGATGGGGTGAGACGTTTTCACCAGAATCTCGGTCATGGGCTGTTGGGACGGCTCATCGAGCGTTCACCGCTGCCGTTCGCCCGGTGCCGGTGGGTCGCCGATCGGGGGCCATCGGACATCGAAATCGCTGAGCGCGCTCGCCCCCGCGAGGAACTCAGCGACTGGCTTGACGAACGTGCACAAGTGCCTCTTGACCCGGAATGGGGGCCGGGCTGGCGTCTCGGCGTCCTGCCACTTACCGATGGCTCCACTGCGGTCACCCTGACGATTTCCCACTATCTGATCGACGGCCTCGGGGGTGTCCTGGTGCTGAGTGAAGCGGTTCTGGGAATGCGGCGGGATCTTGGCTACCCACCCCCCGGCTCACGTACTCGAAGGCACGCGGTGGCTCAGGATGCTCGCCAAACGGCTCGGGACGCAGCTGAGGTCGCCCGCGCGGTTGCCGCGGCAGCAAGACAAGCCCGTCGTGCGCGGCAGGACCGGGCCCGAGTACGCCGGGACGGCGATCTTGCCGGATCAACCGCACCGCAACCCGTCGGCGTCCCTCCCGACGACGACGGCGATAAGGGTCTCCTGCAGCCGGGTGTCACGATAAGCGTCGGCCTCGACGTTTGGGATGCCCGCGCGAAGGCTCTTGGCGGAACGAGTCACGCGCTGGCCGCTGGGTTTGCCGCGAAGCTCGCGGAGCGCATGGGACGCCGACGTGCCAGCGACGGCGCCGTCACCTTGCTACTGCCCATCAGCAAACGCACCGAGCACGATACGCGTGCGAACGCAGTGTCCCTTACCACCGCCAGCATCGACCCGTCGAAAGTCACGACAGATCTGGGTGACCTCCGAGCCGCCATCAAGCAAGCGCTCACCGCTTCGCGGGAGACGCTGGATGAGCCGTCGCAGTTCCTTTCGTTGATGGCGTTGACGCCAAAGTGGGTGCTGAAACGGATCGCCAATGCCGGGCGGCCCGACCCCAATTTCCCGGTGCTGTGTTCTAATCTCGGCGACCTAGGGTCGCAGCTTTACCGTGTCGATGGCACCGAGGCGGAGTACGCCACCGCGCGAGGGGTTTGGCTAAACCTGACGCCAGAGCGGCTTGAGCGGCTGGGCGGCCAACTGAGGGTGTACTCGTGGCGCCTGGGCACCAAGATTTGTATTTCCGTCGTCGCATATCAACCGGGCGCCGCGAACACCAAGCGCGCGCTGCGTGAACTGGCCGCGCGCACGCTGGCTGAGTTCGACCTGACCGGCGAGATCGACTAAGTAGTCGTCCCTCGTCAGTCAGCTATCCGAAGACCCGTCCGCTGCCAGCCGGTCGCGCAGGCTCTTGGGCCGGATATCTGGCCAGTTCTGTTCGATGTAGTCCAGACAAGCGGCACGGTCGGCTTCGCCGTAAACCACCCGCCAGCCGCGGGAACATCTGCGAACGTCGGCCAGAGGCTGTGTTGCTCCTCGTCGTTGACCAACACGAAAAAACTGCCCTTTTCGTCGTCGAACGGATTGACGCTCACCACTTCTCCAGACGGTCCTGCGAGATACGAGTAAACCGCTCCCAACGGTAATGGAGATCGATGCCCGACCGGCACCCGGTGTTACGCGCGGGTAGTTGAATCAGACCTGGTTCAGGATGCTCAGAGATACGTGCCGGAGAGCGAGAAGTCGTCCAATGCGCTCGAAATACTTTGGTGTACAAGCTGCTTCGGGTCAGCGCAATTATGATGATAGGCACTGACCGAGACGAAGACCTGGCCGCAGGCTCGTCCCGATACGAGCATCCTGAATCCGTCGAGCCGGCGCAGCGTCGCCTCGGTCGCTCCCGGGTAGAGCCACTTCATGGCGAAGCACTCGGCGTCTGTGCCATCTGGCCGACTGGTGGCCGGGTTAACCACACCAAGGTTGGATGCCGCGATGTAGCTGGTCGCATCGCCGCCGCCGCGACCCCCGTGCAGGAGCCGCTTAGGCACCAGACCCAACAGGGGAACGAGAGGCAACACTGCCTGGGATTCGTCGCGCACCTCTCGATGGCGATTCATCGCTGCTTTGACTGCGGCCCGGATCTTGGTCAGGTCCGTCACCGCCAGTGCTGGGTCAACCGTGACGACGGCGTCATAAATCGCGTTGGCACGCGTATCACCGTCGACGCGGTCATTCACCGGCATACTCACCGCGACCGAGCCGTCGGCGGCTACCCTTCCATCCCGCTGTGCGAGGCGGGCCGCCAATCCCAGAAGCAGTGAGTTACTGGTCCCGCCAAGTGACTCCGCGCGAGCATCCCACTGCCCGGCTTCGACAAATACCGTCGCCATCGAGAGCGTGACGGATTTGTCGGACACGTTTCGCGGCGCGCTCGGGGTGGCGGCGTTGCCACCACCGTGGCTGTTCCGGGCCCAGCGCACCGCGGCGGCGACACCGCGGCCCATGGCGGGGATGTCGTGGGCAACTTGGCGGGCATCTTCGCGCACGGCTTGCCACCGCCGGCGCGATGCGCCGGCGGGCCAGTCGATCGGGTCATCGCGTCCCAACGCTGCGTCTGCCAGTGCCTCGCACAGTCCTATTCCGTCCGTAACACAGTGTGAGACGACGAAACTCAGTCCGGCGCCCCCGTCGGTGAACGGGAACGCCGCAAGGCGCCACCCGGATCCGTCTTCGCAACCCAATAGCGTGTCGGCCTGCTCGTTGAGCCAGCCGTCGAATTCCTCGCGCGGTCGAGCGGGCGCAACGATCTCGATGTCCGGTGAGTAGCTTGGCGATACCCAGCGGTGGCGGCCGAATGGCAGTGCTGACCGTTCGATGCGCCGAGACAACCGGCCCCGCTGAAGATGGTGGTGGAACCGGCGCAGACCATCCATGTCGAGTGGGCGGTTGTACACCCAAACACACTGCAGTTGACTGGTAAATCCGGTCACTCGTCCGATGTCAAACATGCTCTGGTCGAGCGGATCGAGTAGGTGGGCCACGTTGTCGAACTGTACTTCGTACCTTAGGTCTTCGAAGCGATTCCGCCCCTCAAGGGCAACGCAATTTCACGTCACCGATCAGCCACCGCGCCGCAAGCGAGCGAAATCTTCCACACGGTCGGCGGCTTGGCTGATGCTGTCGGCGGATTTGGTGATCTGGGTGGCGATCTCGCGGGCCCGCACGACGTATGACGGAACGAGGATCTGACGCAGGTCCGAAACCAGCGATTCTTGGGTGGTGGTCGAAAACCGCCGGGCCACACCCACTTTCAACCGTTTCACCCGAACTCCCCACAGTGTCTGATCGAGGTCGGTTGAAAGGATCAACTGCGGAACTCCGGCGCGCAGGCCGAGCGCCGTCGTGCCCGCGCCACCGTGGTGGACCACCGCTCGGCAGGTGGGAAAGATCGCCGCATAATTTACCGACCCCACGACCATGACGCGGTCCGACGGCGCGACGCGGCTGAAATCACTCCCACCCGAGCAAATCACCGCACGCTCGCCCAACTCCGCACAGGCCTCGTTGATCATCGCGACCGTATCGGTGGCAGATTCGACCGGCATGCTGCCGAATCCGAAGAAAATCGGCGGTGTTCCCGCGGCAATCCACGACGCGACCTCGTCGTCGGCATCCGTCGGCAACTCCATCGTCAGCGCGCCGACGAAAGGCCTTAAGAACCCGGTCGGCCCCTCCCATTTCGCCCACTCGGCAGCCAGACCCGGGAAGCAAACCTCATCGTAGGCCTGGATTTCCAGCGATCCGCGCTCGGCGATCCGTCGCGGCGTGGGGCGGGTAGCCTTCGGCAGGCCCAGTTCACGGCGCTGCGTGTCTTCGACCTTCTTTGCCACGCGCCAACTTATCCAGTCCTGGACCGTCATTGTGGCGCGGGCCAACGGCGCGGGCAGGAATGCCAGCAGTTGGCCGTTGGCACGGATCGGGAAGTAGTGCAGCGTAGCCAACGGAATGCCGTGATACTCCGCGACGTTGGCGGCGAGCTCCTCGTAAACAAGGCCGGTGAACAGCAGGTCGGCCCCGTCGGCCAGCGACGTCAGCGTCGTGCTCATTTCCGCGAAGCACTGGCTACGTTGCTTCTTGACCTCGCGCCACAACTCGTTGAGCTCGCGGATCCTCCAGAAGTGGCGGAAGACACCGGTCCAAAACTTGCGGTGGGCGTCCAACATTTCCTGCAAATCTGGTCCGTATGCGCTTGCCGTAAGTCCGGCCGACTCGGCGAAGTCGAGTAGGTCAGGCGGGACTGCGATGCGGACCTCGTGCCCACGGCTCAGCAACTCGCAGCCGACGGCAACGCTTGGCTCGACATCGCCACGAGTCCCATAGCTCGCCAGCAAAAACTTCATTGCTGATTCTGGCCTTCCGTTTCCGGCGCGCGTCTGCGGAATCAAGCGGCAGCTTCGCCCCCGGTTCAGACGCCCGGCAGCATAACCCCGATACTCGCACTACCGACCTTAAATCCAGAAAGTTCTTGGTACGTGTGGCGCGACGATCCCATGAACCGGCCGAAGCAACCTGTCCTGACTTGGCCGGTCAGGTTTTTCACCATCGCAGCGGCGAAAGAACCTCAACCTGTATGTGGCAGCGGATGATACGTTCTTGATTCGCCCAAACCGGCAAAGCTTTGGGCCGTCATCCGCTGAGGAGCTCGATTTGACCGACCGTGAGCTGGATGCGCGCGAGGCGGAACACATTTTGTGGGATGTGATTGTCGTGGGCACCGGCATGGGGGGCGGAATGCTGGGCTACTCGTTGGCCCGGTCGGGCCGCCGGGTGCTTTTCGTCGAGAAGGGTCGCTCGACGCTGCCCGGAACGCCCGGGACGATTCGCTCTTCGATGCCGGAAGTGGCCGACCCGCGGGCGGGCCGTTCCACAAAGACCTACCTTGACGCCTTGGCGCGGGCCGGACGTACAACCGACGAGATCGAAGACATCAGCAAGCGCTTCTCGCGGCGGTTTGTGCCGTTCCTCGGCAGCGGGACGGGAGGGTCTTCGGCCCTCTATGGCATGGTATGCGAGCGATTTTTCGATCGCGATTTCACTCCCCGCCAGAACTTCCTCGACCCCGGCGATTCCACCGTGCCGGACGCCTGGCCCATCACCTACGACCAGATGCGGCCCTGGTACGCGGCAGCCGAGAAACTGCTGGGGGTCCGCGGTCAGCCCGATCCCCTGCGGCCGGATTCGGCCGAGATCGGTTTGCCTGCGGCGCCGCCCTTTTCGGCAGACAACCAACCCCTGGTCGACTATCTGGCTGGTCGCGGATTGCACCCCTACCACCTGCCGATGGCCTGCGACTACCTCGATAGTTGTGCCACCTGTCAGGGCTATCTCTGTCACCAGTCGTGCAAAAACGACGCCGCTCGTAACTGCCTGCTGCCAGCCATTGCCGAGCACGGCGCCCAGTTGCTACCCGAGTGTCAGGCGTTGCGTTTGGAAGCGGACCGAACCCAGGTCCAGCAAGTGGTCTGCGCGAGCCGCTTCGGCACGCTGGCCCTCAAGGCAAAGGTGGTGGTGCTGGCCGCGGGCGCGTTGGCCACCCCGGCACTGTTACTCAATTCCCGTTCCGGCGATTGGCCGCGTGGATTGGCCAACGGCTCGGACTTGGTGGGCCGCAACTTGATGCGCCATCTGATCGACTTGATCGAGATCTGGCCGGAACCCGATCGCAAGAGCACGGCCGAAAACAAGGAAATTGGACTCAATGATTTTTATTTCTGGGAGGGGCAAAAGTACGGCACCGTGCAATCGTTCGGCTCGATGCCACCCCTGGAGATTCTGTCCAGCACCCCGGGCTGGCGGGCGAGAGCGTTGCGGCTGACGAGCCCGGCGGCGCGCCGGATCTACCAGCGCTACCTCGGTGGGGGCATGGTGCTGGCGTCGATCATGGAAGACCTGCCCTATCTGGACAACCGCGTCTTGCCAAGCGATCGGTCAACCTCGGACGACCGCCAGCGGCTGCGAATGCAGTATCGTCTTCACGCCAGTGAGATCGAGCGCCGCAAAGTGCTTTTACGGCAGTTGGAAGCGGTGTTGGAGCCGTTTCGGAAAGTCAACCTGCGGGGCGCTGACGACAACAAAGTCCTGGGCCACGTGTGCGGCACCTGCCGCTTCGGTACCGACCCGAAATCCAGTGTGCTTGACCCACTGAATCGAGCGCACGAAGTGGACAACCTGTACGTGGTGGACGGCTCATTCTTTCCGTCCAGCGCCGGTTTGAATCCGAGTTTGACAATCGCTGCAAACGCCCTTCGGGTAGCCGAGCACATCCACCAGGTGCGATTTGTCACGTGACAAACTGTGGCAAATGCCATCGCGGGTCGGCGTTCAGGCCGGCTTGCGCGGCGGGCGCGGGAATTGGATCGGTAGCCTCGTCTGATGAATCGGTTCGATCCCCCCGCGGCCCACACCGCACCGCAGCGTCCTTTAGGCGCTGAGATGTATTCCCGGCCGCGCGGCACGGGCGAGTCGATCCGCGTCTTCGGGAGCTGATCCGTGCTGGCCCCGATGCGTCGCGCACGTGAACGCTTGAACTCGCGTGCAGCCGACGGCGATATGCAACTCGACAATCGGCTCGCGATGGTGGACCAAGCGTTGTTCGCCGGACATCGCGCCGCCGGCCAGCTGGAAGTCATGCAGGTCGTGTGGGTTTACGAGCACCCGATCGATTTCGACGCACTGAGGCGTTTCCACCACAATCTCGGACACGGGTTGTTGGGACGGCGCATCGAGCGTTCGCCGCTGCCGTTCGCGCGGCATCGGTGGGTCGCGGATCGTGGACCGTCGGACATCGACGTCAGTTCGCGCGCGCGTCCGCGAGCGGAACTCAGCGACTGGGTCGACGAACGCTCACAACTCGCCGCCGATCCGGAATGGGGGCCCGGCTGGCATCTCGGCGTCCTTCCGCTCACGGATGGCTCGACCGCGGTCAGCCTGGTGATTTCCCACTACCTACTCGACGGCCTCGGGTTGGCGATCGCGCTAGCCGATGCGCTGCTGGGCAACACACCCGACGTTAGCTACCCACCGCCGCGTTCACGCACTCGACTGCGCGCGGTGGTAGAGGACGCCCGGCAGACAGCGCGAGACGCACCTGAGGTTGCCCGGGCGCTGGTGATGGCGGGAAAGCTGGCCCGTGAGCACCGGCACGACACTGCCCGATCGTCGGCATCGAGACCCGTCGCCCGCCGTGCAGCCGACGGCGGTGACGCGATCGTCGTACCGGGTATCACGATCTGCGTCCGACTGGATGAATGGGATGGGCGCGCTAAGGCCCTCGGCGGAACGAGCAGCACGCTGGCCGCCGCGCTGGCTGCCAAGTTCGGGGAGCACATGGGGCGACAGCGGCCCGGGGACGGCGCCGTCACCCTGCAACTGCCGATAAGCGAACGCGACGAGGAGGACACCCGGGCAATCGCGGTGTCGTTTGCGCGCGTCAGCGTGGATCCCGCCCACTTGACGACGGATCTGCATGAGCTCCGCGCCGCCATCAAGCAGGCGGTGAAAGCTCTGCGGGATACGTCAGCAGCAGATGAGCGGCAGATCCTCTGGCTGACCCCATTCACTCCGAAGCGGGCATTGAAGCGGATGGCCGAGGTGGCGCACGGCGACCCCGACCGCCCCGTGTTTTGCTCCAATCTCGGCGATCTCGGCTCAGTGTTGGTCCGTTTGGATGGCACCGATGCCGAGCACGTTTACGCACGAGGGCCGAGACAAAACGTGACGCGGCAGTGGCTTGAGCAAATAGGTGGCCAAGTAAACCTGGCGTCGTTCCGCATCCCCGGCAAGATGATGATCAGCGTCCTCGCCTACCAGCCGGGCGCCGAGAACACCAAGGCCGCCTTGCGTGAGCTCGCCGCGCGCTCGCTGGCCGATTTCGAGTTGACCGGCCAGATCGAGTGAGAAATCGTCGCCGCAGCGGCTGAAGGCGCTCGTCCGGTCTGCGGGGCGTCTACGAATACTGATGAACTCCCTGCCATTTTGCGAGAACTCAACAGCCATGTCACACACGGCGCTTGGCGGTGAATTCCGAATCATTCGATGGGCAAAGGGCTTTCGCCCCGACATGTTCCACACATGTGCAACGGTCAAAACATGCTCGGGAGAGCCCGCGCGACATTTCGGACAGTGCTGGTGACCTAGCAGGACTACGGCCGCAGCTCGATATCTGATGCGGCAGCAGGGTTTCCGCGCTGCGCAGCCGCGAGGCTTGGGGCGCCGACTTCGCGCGGCTGCGGAGCCCACCGGGAGTGTGCCCGTGCGTCGCGACGATGCGTGAGCGGCGCCCACCGTGCACCGGTCAACAGATGTGCGCCGACGATCGATGATCCGACTCCGCTGCGATAGCTTAGCTAACATCACGATTGCGTAACAATCTTAAGAATTCCTCATATGTTCTGGGCACCCTACGTAATAACCTGCGTCTGCCATCGGGGGCCGCCGACGGCCCGACTCGGGGAGGGCAGACATCGCGCATGATGTTGCACGCCGGGTCGTCGGGGGGGCCGCCACGCCTTGAATCAAGCCATGGATTAAGGCCAGGTAGTCAGTGCTGTGAGGAGGCGGAATGGTTCCATCCCTGGCGATCGATGATGGTGCGCGTGGCTTAGCTTCACCGAAGTCTTCGCCCGATGTGACCGCTGCGCCTGTCACTCCGGTTGCCGTGATCGGCATGGCATGCCGGCTTCCCGGGGGAATCGACTCGCCGGAGCAGTTGTGGGAAGCGTTGCTGCGCGGCGATGACCTGGTCACCGAGGTCCCGCCCGACCGCTGGGATGCCGAGGAGTACTACGACCCCGAGGCCGGGGTGCCGGGCCGGTCGGCGTCGAAGTGGGGCTCATTCCTGGACGACATATCCGGTTTCGATTCCGAGTTCTTTGGGATCGAGGAGCGGGAAGCGACCGCGATCGACCCGCAGCACCGCCTATTGCTGGAAACCTCTTGGGAGGCAGTGGAACACGCCGGCCTCAACCCGGCCAGTCTGGCTGGTTCGAGGACCGGCGTCTACGTGGGTTTGACGCACGACGACTACATATCGGTGGCCGCCGATTCCCATGCCTTGGAGGGCGCGTACGGATTCCTCGGCAACAGCTACAGCATGGCGTCCGGTCGGATCGCCTACGCCATGGACTTGCGCGGTCAGGCGATAACGGTGGACACCGCATGCTCGTCCGGCCTCGTGACTGTGCATATGGCCTGCCGCAGCCTGCACACCGGCGAATGCGACCTGGCGCTGGCGGGCGGCGTTTCCATCACGCTGGACCCACGGAAATATGCCGCCGGGTCAGCGGGCGGCGTACTGTCGCCGACCGGGCACTGCCATGCGTTCGACGCCGCCGCGGACGGATTTGCGCTTGGCGAGGGTTGCGCGATGGTGCTGCTCAAGCGGTTACCGGATGCGCTGCGCGACGGCGACCGGATCTTGGCGGTGGTGCGCGGCACGGCCTTGAACAACGATGGCCGCACGGCGAACATCGTCACGCCGTCGCAGTCTGCGCAAGTCGCCGCCTACCGGGCCGCGTTGGCGGCGGCGGGCGTGGACGCGGGGACCGTCGGCATGGTGGAGGCGCACGGCACCGGCGCGCCAATGGGTGACCCGATCGAATTCGCCAGCCTGGCTGAGGTTTACGGCATTGAGAGCCCCTGCGCGCTCAACTCTGCCAAGGCCAATTTCGGACATAGCCAGTCGACTTCCGGAACGTTGGGCTTGATCAAGGCAGTCCTGGTCCTGCGGCATGGTGTGATCCCGCAGAACCTGCACTTCTCCCGCCTGCCGGAGGAGCTCGCCCGCATCAAAACCAATCTTTTTGTGCCGCAGAAAAATACGCCGTGGCCAAGCGACGGTCAGCAACCGCGGCGGGCGGCGGTGTCGGCATACGGGTTCTCGGGTACCAACGCGCACGCAATTCTGGAACAAGCTCCCGAACACACCGAAGCCAGCAGCGATCCCGAAGCAGCGCCGGGGAAACCGTTACTTTTTGCGCTGTCGTCCACCTCGGCCGACGAACTGCGCCGCACCGCCGACCGGTTGGCCGACTGGGTGCAAACACACGACGACGTGGCGCTGCCGGATCTGGCCTATACCTTGGCGCGCCGCCGTGGGCACCGGCCGGTGCGCACGACGGTTGTAGCCGACGACGCCGACGAACTGGCGGCACGGTTGCGCGAGACCGCCGATGGCGAAACTCCGTACGCGGCCGCGGCCGGCCGCGACGATCACGGTCCGGTGTGGGTGTTCCCCGGGCAAGGGTCACACTGGCCGGCGATGGGCGCTGACCTGCTGGCCAGTGAGCCGGTCTTTGCCGCCACCGTCGCCGCGGTCGAGCCACTGATCGCCCAGGAGTCGGGATTTTCGGTGACCGAGGCGCTCAACGCGCCTGAAATAGTGACCGGCGTTGACCGGGTCCAGCCGACGCTGTTCGCCATGCAGCTCGCGCTGGCGGCCACCATGAAGTCCTACGGAGTGCGCCCGAGTGCAGTCATCGGGCAATCGCTGGGCGAGGCTGCGGCGGCGGTGGTCGCGGGTGCGCTGTCGCTGGAAGACGGGGTTCGCGTCATTTGCCGCAGCTCGCGGCTGATGTCGACGATCGCCGGTTCCGGGGCGATGGCAATGGTGGTAATGCCTGCCCAGCAAGTGCTTTCCGAGTTGATGGCCCGCGGGATCAAAGGCATCGCGATCTCGGTGGTGGCTTCACCGGAGTCGACGGTGATCGGCGGGCCCGCCCAGACGATGCGCGAACTGGTGGACGCCTGGCATGCGCGGGCAGTAGTGGTGCGCGAGCTGGTCGCCGACCTGGCCTGGCACACTCCGCAGGTCCAACCGATCCTTGACGAACTGTCGGAGGCGCTGGCTGAGCTCGCTCCGACGACGCCGGACGTTCCTTTCTATTCGACAACCCTGTTCGACCCGCGTGAGCTGCCGGTGTGCGATTCCCGCTACTGGGTGGACAATTTGCGGCGCACGGTGCGGTTCGGCGCGGCGGTCCAGGCGGCTATGCATGACGGCTACCGGGTGTTCGCCGAGCTGGCACCGCACCCGCTGCTCAACCGCGCTCTCGTGCAAAATGCGCGGACCCTCGAGCTGCCGGTGGCCGCGCTGGCGAGCTTGCGCCGCGAGCAGAAACTGCCGCACGGGCTGCGTGGCTTCGTGGCGGATCTGTACGGTGCGGGCGCGGCGGTCGACTTCTCGGTGCTGTATCCGAATGGGTGGCTGGTGGATGCGCCGTTGCCGACATGGACGCACCGTCGGCTGCTGTTGAAGCCCGACGGTCAGGAATCCTACCCGACACACGGCGGACACACCGTTTCGGTGCATCCGCTGCTGGGCCCGCATGTGCGCCTGCCGGAGGAACCGGAGCGCCACGTGTGGCAGGGCGAGGTCGGCATTGCCGACCAGCCGTGGCTGGCCGATCACCAGATCCGCAATGCGCCAGTGCTTCCGGGGGCGGCGTATTGCGAGATGGCGCTGGCGGCCGCGGGCGCCGTGCTGGGCGAGACATCCGAGGTCCGTGACATCCGCTTCGAGCAGGCGCTGCTGCTCGAGGAACAGACCACGATCGGTGCTTCCGCGGCGTTGTCATTTTCGAGCGTCGTCGACTTCACGGTGCAGAAAAATCAGGGTGGCGAACAAACCCAGCTCGCTACCGCAGTCCTCCATGCCGCAGACAACGAGCGGCCATCTGCACATGACATCTCCGCGCTACTTGCCGCGCATCCGCGTAGCGAGGATGGCGCACAGGTGCGAAAGTGCCTTGACGAGCGGGGTTTCCAGTACGGCCCGGCGTTCACCGGTCTCGGCACCGTACATACCGGCGAGGAGGCATGCGACACGGTGCTGGCCGAGGTCGCGCTACCCCGGCAGATCCGCTCCCAACAAGATGCGTACGGCACACATCCGGCGTTGCTGGATGCCTGTTTTCAGTCTGTCGCGGCTCATCCGGATGTCCAGGCGATTGGCGGAAACGTGCTGGCCTTGCCGCTGGGTCTGCGGCTCCTGCGCGCATATGACTCGGCTCGCAACGCCCAGTACTGCTACACACGGGTGACGAAAGCCGATGCGGCTGGGATCGAGGCTGATCTCGAGGTGCTCGACGAGCACGGCGCGATCCTGCTCGCCGCGGAAGGGCTGCGATGGGGCATCGCCGTCTCCGAAGAAGAAGAAAAAGATCTGGTGCTGGCCGAGCGGCTGCTGACCGTCGAATGGCGGCCACGAGAGCTGCCTGACGTGGAATATGCTCACCCCGGAAACTGGCTGCTGATCAGCGCTACCGCCGACGCAGACGCGCTTGCCGCCACTTTGACCGCGGCCCTGAAGAACCATGGGTCGCACTGCACCACCATGTGCTGGTCGCCGGACGCCGATCACGGGCTGAACGGGCAGCAGCTGCGAAATCATCTGCTGGGCAGTGGATTAACCGGTGTAGTGATATTGACGGGGCCGAAAAGCGGTGACGCTGTTGACCAGTCGCCGCTGCTGGGCCGTGAGTATGTGCAGCATCTGGTGCGTATCACCCGCGAATTGCCGGAAATCCCTGGCGAATCGCCTCGCCTGTACGTCGTGACCCATGCCGCTCACACCGTGCTGGATGGTGACGTCGCCAACCTGGAACAGGCAGGGCTCACGGGTTTGATCAGGGTGGTCGGTACCGAACATCCACACTTATCGGTCACTCAGATCGATCTGGACAACGGCACCGACGCCGAGCGACTGGCATGCCAACTGCTCAGCGGGTCCGAGGAAGACCAGACCGCGTGGCGTGACGGCGGGTGGTATGCGGCGAGGTTGTTGCCTGGTCCGTTGCGTGCTGAGGAGCGGCGCACGGCGGTGGTGGATCATCAGCGGGAGGGGATGCGTCTGCAGATCCGCACGCCGGGGGATCTGGAAACTTTGGAACTTGTTGCCTGCGACCGGATTCCACCCGGCCCGGGGCAGATCGAGGTCGCCGTG
>NZ_JCALDF010000046.1:0-35873 GCF_059812725.1 Mycobacterium sp. NGS41 | reverse complement strand
GTCGCCACCATTCGGCCCAGTGGCGATCGCGAGCGCGGCGCAGCCGGGCGAAGCGGGTCGCCACGATAGGGCCCGTGGCGATCGCGAGCGCGGCGCAGCGCCGGGTAGGTTGATCATGATGGGTGCGAAATCGGGAATTGACGTCAGCCAACTTTCGCCACTTGAGCAGACCGCATTGCTCACCCAGTACGCCCGCGCGCGGGACAGCCGGTGGCCCCGACCAATTCTCGGCGACACGCTCGCCGACGAGATCGTGGCCAAGATCGACTTCGACTTCGACGGGCTCGGCGTGACCGACAGCGTGGTGTGCCAGTCGGCGCTGCGCGCCAAGATGCTCGACGAACGGGTGCGCGGGTTCGTCGCGACCCATCCCGACGCCGTCGTCGTCGATATCGGCGCCGGGCTGGACACGGGCGTGTTCCGGGTCGGCCCACCCGAGACGGTGGACTGGTACAGCGTCGACTTGCCACGCGTTATCACGTTGCGCGAACAGGTCATGCCGACCAGAGACGGCGCCCATTCGGTGGCCGCGTCGGCGGCCGACTCAGGCTGGAGTGACCCGATTCCCGCCGACCGGCCCGCGATGGTGATCGCCGACGGCCTGTTCGCCTTCTTGCCCGAAGAGGTGATTGTCGGCGTGTTCCGGCACGTCAGTGAGCACTTCCGGTCCGGCGAGCTGGCGTTCAACGACTACGGCCGTATCGGCTGGTTCAGCCGGGTCGCGATAAAGCTGGCGCCGCAGAAGATGTTCAGCAGCGTCGGCAGTCAATGGGGGTACGCCGGGTTCAAAGACGCTCGGGTGCCCGAATTGTGGAATCCCCGGTTGACGCTGGTCGAGGAAGCCAGCCTGGCACGGGCTCCCGAGGTCGACCTGTTCCCGGGCTGGATTCGGTTGGCCACCAAGGCATCCGGGAAGTTCAAGGCGGGCGCGCGCAAGGCGCGTATTCTGCGCTACCAGTTCTAGCCCGGTCACGCGGGCAGAGCGCGGTGAATGCCACACGTGCATGCGTCGATTGACGGGCATGTGCATTGCATTCCCCACTCGATGACCTCTCGCGCACGGGCCAGCGACGCCATCTGAGCGTCGATTTCGGCAAGCTTGGCCTCGGCGAGCGCCCGGCTCGCCGGCCGGCCAGGCGTATCGTCGGCGAACAGCAGCTGGATATCGTCCAGCGCGAACCCGGCGGATTTGCACAGGCGGATCACCTCGAGCCGGGCCAGCACCGCGTCGTCGTACCGGCGCTGACCACCCAGCCGCATCGGCGCCGGTACCAGCCCGAGCTTTTCGTAGTAACGCAATGTCGTCGCGGCGACTCCGGCTGCGCGCGCCACCTCTCCGATGGTCATGAGCATCGTGACCTCCCAGGCTTGACTTAGAGTCAACTCTAAGTCGTTGACTGGGTGCCATGCAGACCAACACACTCCACGAGCTGAGCACCGCCCGATACGCACTGCTTCGCAGCTTCCGGCGGGACGGCACGCCCGTCGACACGCCCATCTGGTTCGCGTTAGACGGCACAAAAGACCAAGCGTTGCTGTTTCGAACCAAAGTGGGCCCTAAGACGAAGCGATTGACCGCCCGACCCGAAGTCGAACTCTCGGTGTGCGACTATCGCGGCCGAGTTCGGCCGGGCGCGACGGCTCTGCCCGGGCGGGCCACGATCCTGTCCGGCGCCGATGCGGAACGGGGCAACCGCATGCTGCGCGAACGGTACGGCTGGCAATGGAACGTCGTGCCGCTGATCAAGGTGCCGGGCGTGACCAACGTCCACCAAGATGTGACCCTTCGCGCAAAGCTACGCCGCGCATGCGACCGCGGGGTCTGGGCCGACAGCGCCATTGTCCGGGTCGAGGCGGCATGACTCAGACAACGGACCACGTGTCCGACCCGGTCCGCTCCCCCAGCGTTCTCCAATGCTGCCGCGCCGCAGCCGGACTCGTTCGGGGCATGGTGCGACCGAGACAGCTCGATCAGCGCTTCATCCGCAGCATCGTCGACGCGGGACTGCCCGATTCCCGCCGCACCGTGACCGTGACCGCGCTACCGCAAGTGCCGCGCGTGGTTCCGACCCCGATGATCGTCGAGGGAACGTTTACACCTGCTCGCGTAGAGAACTCGCTGACATCGTTCATCGTCGAGCACCCGAAGGCGACGTTCATCGTCGATCCCGCGGTGTGCATAGATGTCGAGCGACGGGCAATCGCCCAGCTACCCGCGGTGCTGCGCGCCGCGGTGCGTCCGCCCGCCGATACCATCCCCACCATCTCGGCCCTGGCCCGGCTGCCCGAAATGCCTCAGCTGGATTTCGCGTTGCCCACGCACGCCCATTGGGACCACGTGTCGGGACTGCTGGACATGCCCAATCTTCCCGTCCACCTGCACCGCATCGAAAAGGATTGGGTCAGTTCCGGATCCGTCGCCCCCGTCGGGGGGGTCCGGGACTCGCTGCGCGATCGGCCTGTCATCGACTACGACCTGGACGGGCCACCGGTGCTGACCTTCACCAGAAGCCGCGACCTCTTTTCAGACAACTCCGTCATCCTGGTGGACCTGGCCGGCCACACCCCGGGCAGCGTTGGGGTGCTCGCTCATACCGAGCGGGGATGGATCCTGATCGCCGGCGACGCGGCGTGGCACGAATTGCAGATCGAGAAGGTCCGGCAAAAGTCAAGCTACCCCGGCGCTTTGGCGGACGAGGATCGCGACGAGACCTTCAGAACGCTGCACCGGCTGCACCTGGCACGGCACGCGGTGACGATCGTTCCGACCCACGACCATCGGGCGGCGCTGAAACTGCGGGCTTAGCGCGGCCGCCGCCACCCGCGAAGGTGCGTGTTTGTACAGGGACACGCCGTAAGTCGTGTACATCTGCGCACCGTCGCGGCCCTTGAGCGGCTAGCCGCCCAGACAGCCCGGGCCCAGCAGTGCCTTGAGGTCTCCCATCAGCGCCGGCGAGGGAGTCACCCGCAGCGACTGATCCAGCTCCAGCGTGGTGATCCGGTCCCCGCTGATCAGCCGCAGATGCACCTGCGACGTGCCCGGATGGCGGGCCAGCACCTGCTTAAGGGCGCTCACCTTGTCGAGCGTGCACTGCCGCGTCGGCAGGCTGACCGCCAGCGGCCGATCCGGCTGCGCGCTGGAGAAGTCGGGCACCACCAACTCGTTGGCGATCAGGCTGATGCGGTCGTCGCGAACCGCCACCTTGCCGTTGACCAGAACCACCACGTCGTCGGCGATCTCGGCGCCGTAATTCGAGTAGGTGTGCGGGAAGAACATCACCTCGATGCCGCCGGTGAGGTCTTCCAGCTGCGCTGAAGCCCAGGGCATGCCGTTCTTATTGACCCGGCGATTGACGGAAGCCAGGATGCCGCCCACCCGAACCTGGGTGTCGTTGGGGACGTCGCCGTCGAGGATCGCCGGGATGGCGGTATCGACCTGGGCGACCAGCAGGTGTGCCACCTTGTTGAGCGGGTGCCCGGATACGTACAGGCCCAGCATCTCCCGTTCCAGAGCCAGCTTGTGCTTGTCCTCCCACTCGTCTTCGGGCACCTTGATGGTGAACACCGCGCTGGCCCCATCCGCGCCGTCGTCCCAGCCGCCGAACAGGTCGAATTGCCCCATCGCCTCGGCCTTTTTGGTGCCCAGCACCGAGTCCACGGCGTCGGTGTGGATCAGGAAAAGGCCTTTGCGCGCATGTCCGAGCGAGTCGAAAGCACCCGCCTTGATCAGTGACTCGGTGACCTTCTTGTTGCACGCCGAGATGTCGATCTTGTTCAGGTAGTCCGAGAAGTCGGTGAACTTGCCCTTGTCGCTACGGGTTTTGAGCAACGATCCCACCACGTTGGCACCGACATTGCGCACCGCGCCGAGGCCGTAGCGGATGTCTTGCCCGACCGACGCGAAGTTCAGGCCGGACTCATTGACGTCCGGCGGCAACACCGTGATGCCGAGCTTGCGGCAGTCGGCCAGATAAACGGCCGCCTTGTCCTTGTCGTCGCCGACCGAGGTCAACAGACCGGCCATGTACTCGGCGGCATAGTTGGCCTTGAGGTAGGCGGTCCAATAGGAGACCAGGCCGTAGCCGGCGGCGTGCGACTTGTTGAACGCGTAGTCGGCGAACGGCAGGATGGTGTCCCACAACGCTTTAATGGCGCCGGCCGAGAATCCGTTGGCCTTCATGCCGTCGGAGAACCCCTCGAACTCCTTTTCCAGCACCTCGCGCTTCTTCTTGCCCATGGCCTTGCGCAGAATGTCTGCTCGGGCCAGCGAGTAGCTGGCCACCTTCTGCGCGATGCGCATGATCTGCTCTTGGTAGACGATGAGGCCGTATGTCTCGGCGAGGATCTCGCGCAGCGGTTCGGCGAGCTCGGGATGGATCGGTTTGATCGCCTGCCGGTTGTTCTTGCGGTCGGCGTAGTCGTTGTGGGCGTTCATGCCCATCGGGCCCGGCCGGTACAGCGCGAGCACGGCGACGATGTCTTCGAAGCCGGTCGGTTGCATGCGGCGCAGCAGGTCGCGCATCGGCCCGCCGTCGAGTTGGAACACGCCGAGGGTGTCGCCGCGGCCCAGCAGCTCGTAGGTGGGCTTGTCGTCCAGCGGCACGGATTCCAGGTCGAGGTCAATTCCCCTGTTGGCCTTGATGTTATCGATCGCGTCGCCGATGATCGTCAGGTTGCGCAGACCCAGGAAGTCCATCTTCAGCAGGCCGATGGCCTCACACGACGGGTAATCCCAGCCGGTGATGATGGCGCCGTCCTGCGGTCGCTTCCACAGCGGGATGGCCTCGGTCAGCGGCTCGCTGCTCATGATCACCGCGCAGGCATGCACGCCGGCGTTGCGGATGAGGCCTTCGAGGCCACGCGCCGTCTGGTAGATGGTGCGGACGTCCGGATCGGTTTCGATCAGGCTGCGGACCTCGGTGGCCTCCTTGTACCGCTCATGGGTCGGATCGGTGATACCCGCCAGCGGAATGTCTTTGGCCATGATCGCCGGCGGGAGCGCCTTGGTGATCCGGTCGGCGATCGCGAAGCCGGGCTGCCCGTAGTGGATTCGCGCCGAATCCTTCAGGGCCGCTTTGGTTTTGATGGTGCCGAAGGTGATGACCTGTGCGACCCGGTCCTGGCCCCACTTGTCGGCGGCGTAGCGCACCATCTCGCCGCGGCGGCGGTCGTCGAAGTCGATATCGATGTCGGGCATCGATGTGCGTTCGGGGTTGAGGAACCGCTCGAACAGCAGTCCGTGCGGTATCGGGTCGATGTCGGTGATGCCGAGGGCGTAGGCGACCAGTGAGCCGGCGGCCGAACCGCGGCCCGGGCCGACGCGGATGCCGACCGAGCGGGCGTAGTTGATCAGATCGGCGACGATCAGGAAGTAGGACGGGAAACCCTTGGCGCAGATGACGTCGATCTCGTACGCGGCGCGGGTGAGGTAGTTCTCCGGCGGGCCGTCGGGGAAGCGTCGGTTCAGCCCGGCGCCGACCTCGTGGCGCAGCCAGGACGCCTGGTCGTGGCCGTCGGGCACCGGGAAGACCGGCATCCGGTCGCGGGGTGTCCACACGTCGGCATAGGACTGCACCCGCTCGGCGATCAGCAAGGTGGAATCGCAGGCGCCGGGCACCTCGTCGTCCCAGAGTTGGCGCATTTCGGCGTCCGACTTGAGGTAGTAGCCGTCGCCGTCGAACTTGAACCGATTCGGATCCGACAGCGTTTTGCCGGTCTGCACACACAACAGCGCCTCGTGGTTGTGCGCGGCGTCGCGGGTGACGTAGTGGCAGTCGTTGGTGGCCAGCGGCGGAATGTTGAGCGTGCGGCCGATTTCGAGCAACCCGTCGCGGACCCGCTGCTCGATCGACAGCCCGTGATCCATCAACTCGAGGAAGTAGTTGTCCGGTCCGACGATCTCCCGCCATCTGGCGGCGGCCTCCAGCGCCTCGCGGCGCTGGCCGAGGCGAAGCCGGGTCTGCACTTCCCCGGAAGGACAGCCGGTGGTGACGATGATGCCGTCGGCGTGTTCGGCGATGAGTTCGGCGTCCATCCGCGACCACTTGCTCAGCTGGCCTTCGAAGGAGGCCAGCGAGGACAGCTTGAATAGGTTGCGCAGCCCGGTGGCGTTCTCGGCCATCATCGTCAGGTGCGTGTAGGCGCCGCTGCCGGAGACGTCATCGGCCTTCTGGCTGGGATCGCCCCAGGTGACGCGCCGGGTGTCGAAACGGGAAGCGGGAGCGATGTACGCCTCCACGCCGATGATCGGCTTGATCCCGACTTTTGTGGCGGCATTGTAAAACTCGCTGGCGCCGAACATGTTTCCGTGATCGGTCATGCCGATCGCGGGCATTCCCAGCCGCTCCACCTCGGCGAGCATCGGCGTGATCTTCGCGGCACCGTCCAGCATCGAGTACTCGGTGTGGTTATGCAGGTGCACGAAGGACTGGTTCATAGAGACGCCAGTCTATGACCGAGCTCTGACGCTTTCCCGGCGTGTCGCGGAGTGTGTCTTGAATGATGGTGGTGACCCGCTTCCCGCGGCTGCGCCGCGCTCGCGATCACCACTGGGCCTGATGGTGGTGACCCGCTTCCCGCGGCTGCGCCGCGCTCGCGATCACCACTGGCGCGTTTACCCGTAGAGCTCTACGAAGTTCTTCAGCGACTTCTGCACATCGCCTTTGGCGACGCGGGCAGCCGCCGAACCAACCGGGCCGAACAACGGTCGCCCGCCCAGCTCGAGGCGCAGGCCAAGGGTGGACCCGTCGTCGGTGGGCTGCACGGTGAGCCTGACGCCGTACTTCGTTCCGCCTTTGCCGTCTCCTGACATCGCGACCTCATGCGGGGGGTCCCACTTGGTGACCGTCCAGGTCACCCGGTTGCGCAAGCCTTTGGAGCGTGCCACGCCCACGACCTGGGTTCCTTCGGCGATCTCGTTGGGCAATTCGCTGCGCCAGCCCTCGTGCATGACGAGCCACTCGCCCAGGTCGGAGAGGTCGGCAACGTGGTCCCACATCTCCTGTGGGCTCATCGGCATATCGGCGCTCAACTCAACGGAAGCCATCGGGTGAGCCTAACGCTGACGACTGGACGGGCCCGCAAAAGCGTCCCGGGTTCCTTCTCCCTCGTCAATGCCGATGCGCTCGTGCAGCCGGCGCAGCGCTTTAGGGGCCCACCAGTTAGCGCGGCCCATCAGGCGCATGAACGCCGGCAGCAGCAGCATGCGTACCAGCGTCGCGTCCACCACTATCGCCAGCGTGAGTCCGAGACCGAACATTCTCATGAACGACACCTGCGCGGCTATCAACGCAGCGAACGAGATTGCCATCAGCAGCGCCGCGGCCGTCACCACCCGACCGGAACGCGCCAGACCCAGCGCGACGGCCTCTTCGTTGGCCTGCGGGGTTTGATCGGATACCAGCCAATGCTCGCGGATCCGCGACACCAAGAACACCTCGTAATCCATTGACAGACCGAACGCGATGCAGAACAGCAGGACCGGCATGTGGACCATCAGGGTGCCGATGGCGGTGGTGCCGAATGCCCCGAGGTGGCCGTCCTGGAAGATCCACACCAGCGCGCCGAATGCCGCGGTCAGCGACAATACATTGAGTACCAACGCTTTCAGCGGCAGCACCACGCTGCCGGTCAACAAGAACAGCAGCGCAAACGTGATGATCGCGATGATCGACAGGACCAGTGGCAGCCGCGACGTCACCGCCTGGGCGCTGTCGCGGTTTATCTGCGCCCTGCCGGTGAATTGGACGTCGCGACCGCCCGGACCGGCGACGGCCTGCAGGCGATCCAACTGCCGTTCCGATGCTTTGGAGAACAGCCGATCCGAGCTGCCCACCGTTATGAACGCACTGCCGTCCTTTACACCGGTGGGCGCTGACGGTGGCCCGGCCAGCGACCCGTTCACGAAGCTCCCGCCCGGTGCCGACACGGACATCACGTCGGGCACGCGGGAGAGCTGCGCGGCATAGCGATCGATGTCCCCGGGCGTCAACGTGGTTGCATCCGGGATCACGACGGTCACGTCCGCGTCGGCGTTGACCGCGAAGTCGGAGCGCATCTGGTCTCCGACCTGTCGCGCCGACGCCGACTCCGGCAACACCCGGTCGTCGGAGAAACCCGAATTCACCCACAGAAACGGCGTGCCCAGCACCAGCAGCAGCGCGAGCACCGCCACGCCGATCGGAACCGGCCGTCGCATCACGGCTTTGGTCGAGCGGTACAAGAAGCTCTCTTGGATCGGGCGCGTCACCGGCTCGGGTCGTCTCATCAGCCGCCGCACGTTCAGCGAGTCCAGGCGGTCACCCAACAGCACGATCACGGCGGGGGTGATCATCACCGCGGCCACCGCCGCCAGTGCGACCACCGCGACGCCCGCATAGGCGAACGACTTCAGAAAGTACATCGGGAACAGCACCATCGTGACCATCGACAGGGCAACGGTCGTCGCCGAGAACAGCACGGTCCGTCCCGCCGTGCCCATCGTGCGAACCAGTGCGTCGTCGCGGCTCCTGCCATCGGCGATCTCGTCGCGGTATCGGCTGATAATCAACAGGGTGTAGTCGATCGCCAGCGCCAAGCCCATGGCCACCGTGAGGTTGAGCGCGAAGACCGAGACGTCGGTCGTAATGGTGATCACGCGCAGCATCGCCAACGTGCAAACGATCGCGAAGCCGCCGACCGCCATCGGTATCGCCGCGGCGAGCAGACCGCCGAACACCCACACCAGCGCAACGAAACTCAATGGGAACGCGATGGATTCCATGACCAGCAGGTCTTTTTCGCTCTGCTTGTTGATCTGCGCGTAGGTCAGGGCCTCGCCACCGGCCTTCACAGTGACGCCGTCGCGATCGTGCACGACCTTCTTCGCCAGTGCCGCGGCGGCCTTCTGCGCGCCGGTCGTGCCACCGGTGATGCCGGCGATGATCAGTCCAGTCTTACCGTCGGTGCTGATCAAGCCCGCCGCGGCCGACGGCGGGACGGTCCACGCCGAGCTCACCCGGGCGACGTCCGGCGACGCTTTCAACTGCCCGACGATGTCGGTGGCCACGGTCCGGGCGGTCTCGCTCTGGACGCCCGCCCCGGAAGTGACGGCCACGATCATCTCGAGGTCGCCGTTGCCGAACTTCTCCGCGAGCAGGCGCTGAGCCCGCGAAGACTCCGACGACGGATCCTGATAGCCGCCGGCCGACAAGGCGTCGATGACAGAGAAGCCGAAAACCCCGGCGCCGATCATGATCAGGACAGCTGCGGCGATGATCCTGCGTGGCGCGGCTGTGGCGAGTCGGGCAACTCCGTGCAGCATCTGGCTCGCTCCTTACCTTGTCGGTGGGCGGCCCAGTCTGCGTGCGGTTCAGCGACCCTGTGAGCCGCGCAGCCGGTTGCCGATCCGGATCGCGGGCAGGAGCAGGGTGCGTGGCACGTATCTGCCGCCGGTGCTGACGAATTTGGGCACCACGCCCGGCACCACGCTGCGCCGGCCGGCGAGCATTCCCCCGATGGCGGCCTCGGCGACGTCCTTCGGCGAGACCTGGGCCAGGGGAATGCTGAACCGCTCCGCGTTGGCGATCTCGGCCCACTCCGTCGGCACCGGCCCGGGGCACAGGGATGTGACCGAGACGCCCGTACCGTGCAACTCCTCGTGGATGGCTTCCGAGAAGGTCTGCACAAAGGCCTTAGTGGCCGAATACACCGCCATGAAGGGCATCGGCTGGAATCCGGCGATCGACGCGATGTTCAGCACCGCACCGGCACCCCGCTGCACCATGCCCGGCAGGGCCGCGTGGGTCATCTCCATCAGCACCAGCGCGTTGAGTGTGACTTCCTCACTCTCGCGTTCGACCGGCAACTCATGGAACACCCCGCTGGTGCCGAAGCCGGCACTGTTGCACAGCCCGGCGATCTCCTGGGTGCGGAGCCGGTCAGCCAGCTTCCCGCGGCCCTGGGGATCGCTGAGGTCGAGCGGCAAGACCTCGACACCGACCGAGTATTCCTTGCCCACCTCGTTGGCGAGTTCGTCGAGACGCTCACGGCGCCGCGCGACCAGCAGTAGCGGGAAACCGCGCCGGGCGAGGCCGCGGGCCAATTCGGAACCGATGCCTGAGGAGGCACCGGTGATGACGACGGTTGTCTGGCTGTTCGGCTTCGGAAGGCTCATAAGGTCACCAATGTATCCCTCGGGTCGCTTGCAGGAACGTTTGACTGCGTCTGTCGAAATCCGAGCTGTCGGTTGCGGATTCGCCTCCTTTGGCCGCGGCTGAGTCCTGGAACATGGCGAACGCGCGGTTGCGTACCCGGTCCATCACCGCCGGGTTGACCGCGTCGGCCATGGCAGCGAACTGTCCGAACGGCGAACTGGCGCGGCGGGGCCGATGCACGATCGCGTCGGCGATCACACCTGCGGCCTGGTCCGGCGTCAGGGTCGGGAATTTGTCGTACATCGTGGTCGGGCTGATCATCGGCGTTCGCACCAATGCCATGTGCACGGTGGTGAAACGGACATGTTCGTTCACGGTTTCGGCTTGCAAGGCGTCGCAGAGGCTGTCCAGCGCGGCCTTGCTGGCGATGTAGGCGCCGAAGCGTGGCG
Organism: Mycobacterium sp. NGS41; assembly: GCF_059812725.1. Classification (NCBI taxonomy): domain Bacteria; kingdom Bacillati; phylum Actinomycetota; class Actinomycetes; order Mycobacteriales; family Mycobacteriaceae; genus Mycobacterium; species Mycobacterium sp. NGS41. The sequence goes on along the minus strand of NZ_JCALDF010000046.1, from coordinate 25,291 downwards.
CGCGGGTCTGCACACCCACCGAGGAGACATTGACGATGTGCCCGAAACCGCGTTCCCGCATACCGGGGATGAACTTCAGAATGAGCTGAACCGCACCGAGGTAGTTCAGCTGAATTGTCCGCTGGTAGTCGTGGATCCGGTCATAGGACAGCTCCAACGAACGCCGAATCGATCGGCCCGCGTTGTTGATCAGAACGTCGACGCCACCCAGGTCGGCGAGCACCTTGTCGGCCATCGCTGCGATCGCGTCCATGTCGGACAGGTCGCATGAGTAGTAGTGCGCCGCCCCGCCTTCGTCGCGGATCTCGTCGGCGACCTTTTCGAGGTTCTCCAGGGTGCGCGCCACCAGCACCACCGTCCCACCGGCTTCCGCGATCTTTTTCGCGGCGGCCTCACCGATGCCAGACGATCCACCCGTGATCAGCACGGTCTTGCCTTCGACCGCGTCGCTCAGTGTCCGACCCTGCACCACGTCGAGCAAATTCCTCAGATAGAAGGGCCGATACCGCCCAGCCGAGTTCGGGGTGTTGACGATGTTGGACATCGTCGCGAACGGCTTCTCGACCAAGTTCGCTAGATCACCGAGATTCATCGGCTGTGGCTCCTGACGGTTTTGCCCCGCGGGGCGGCTGTGGGTGTGACACAGGTCATAGTGCCAACCTAAGTCATCATCCGGCTAATCGGTACCGAATGACGTCATGAGGCCCGACGGGTGCCGTCCCGGCCGGACCTTGACGAACACGTGTGCAATCCGCTTGTTACACCGAATAATCCGGGCGTGATCGCGCTCTAACCGATGCGCAATGGTCAAATGCTGCACTACCCCAATGGGAATATGCTCCACTATTTCAATGCGAATATCGCCGCGGCCAATGGGGATATTGTCGCGTTTTCGCAAGGCCCCGCCGGCCAGCATCTACGACCGGATCGGCGGACACGAGGCGATTGAAGTCGTCGTCGCCGACTTCTACGTTCGAGTGCTGGCTGATGAGCAACTGTCGGGCTTCTTCTCCGGAACGAATATGAATCGTCTCAGAGGCAAGCAGGCGGAGTTCTTCGCCGCCGCTCTCGGCGGCCCCGAGCCGTACACCGGAGCACCGATGAAGCAGGTGCATCAGGGTCGCGGCATCACCATGCACCACTTCAACCTGGTCGCCGGGCACCTGAGTGATGCCCTTACCGCGGCCGGCGTCCCCGCCGAGACGGTCACCGAAATACTCGGTCTCATCGCGCCATTGGCAACCGATATCGCGTCGAGTGAAACGACCGCCGCCGGAATCTGAGCCGAGCTTCGTCCAAAACTTGCGTGCGCCCCGTTCCAAGAATCCATCAAGGATTCGCTAAGAATCCGTCAAGGGGGTGGTGGCAACCTGGGGTTCTCCATCGGAGAAAGCCGACGCGAGAGAGGTGACACGGCATTGATGCCCGACGTTTTGGACCGCCCCCAACTACGCCCCTACTGCACAAATGACCGTCTTTTCTTCGGACCTGGCTCCCATGTGGAGGTGTATCGCGACGAGGTCGACGCCCCGGCGCCGGCCGCAACCCGCGTCCCACGCACCGGTGCCCTGCCGCCGCAGCGGGAGACCCTGCTGATCGATGAGGACGAGGCTCGCTTGCTTGCCCGGGCCGCTCTCGCCGATGCCGGACTGTGCGCCACCGACGCCCAACAGGTGGCCGACGCGCTGGTAGACGCTTCCCTGCGCGGGATCGACACCCACGGGTTGGGGTTGCTCCCGCAGTATCTGGACGAGCTGGCCACCGGGGCCGCCGACGCGACGGCCATGATCAGCGTCGTTTCCGACCGTGGCGCGGGCGTGCTGATCGACGCCGACGGCGCGCTCGGTGTTGTTGCCGGGCTGGCTGCCGCCGGATTGGCTGCCAAGCGCGCCGCAAAATTCGGCGTGGCCGCCGTCGCTGTTCGTAACTCCCACGATTTCGGTGCTGCCTCGGTCTACACCCGCCAACTTGCTCGAGACGGGCTGGTCGGCATTGCGGTCAGTTCGGCCGCATCGCGGGAAGCCTCCGACGACGGCGTCCAACCGCTGTTCGGTAGCAGCCACCAAGGACACGGCCTGGCCGCGGCGGTGGCGCTGTTCGGCGGTGTGCTGACCGGGGCGCCATTGGACGGGCAGCCATCGCAGGCGGACGACGACGCCGCCGGGCAGAGCCGGGGCGTGGGTCACCTGCTGATCGCGCTGGATCCGAGCGCCTTCGCCGGCCAAGGCGACGTCAGCGCCGGCCTGGCCGATCTGTTGGGCGGCGTTCAGGCTGCCACGCCCAGCGATGCGCAGCACGAAGGTTTGCCGCAGGCTGTTCAGCTGGACGCGCGGACCGCGGATGTGCTGTCCTCGGTCGCCACGATGCTCGGCGTCGTTGGTCCCATATCTGAGCTCACCGCCCTCGCTGTCTAGTTCCCGGGTGACAATGCCTGCATGGCGCCCACATTCGAGGAACTGGTGGCCGATGCCGATACGACATCGGTGGACGGCTGGGATTTTTCCTGGCTCGACGGCCGCGCGACCGAGCAACGACCATCCTGGGGCTACCAGCGGCTGATGAGCCGCCGGCTGGCCGCCGCGTCGGCCGCACTGGACGTTCAGACCGGCGGCGGGGAGGTGCTGGCGGGGGCGGAGAAATTTCCGCCAACCATGGCCGCCGCCGAGGCTTGGCCGCCCAATGCGGCGCTGGCGACCCAGCTGCTGCACCCGCGCGGCGTGGTCGTCGTGCGGATTCGAGACGAGCCGCCGCTGCCCTTCGCCGACGAGGCTTTCGACCTGGTCACCAGCCGCCACCCCAACATCGTGTGGTGGACCGAGATCGCGCGGGTACTGCGTCCTGGCGGCACCTACCTGGCGCAGCACATCGGGCCCGCTTCGATGGCGGAGCTGGTCGAGTACTTCATCGGGCCGCAACCGGAAGCCTGGGCCCGCCGTCACCCGGACAACGAACGTACAGCGGCGTGCGGCGCCGGACTGCACGTCATCGACATGCGCATGGAACGGCTGCGCGCAGAGTTCTTCGACGTCGGCGCCGTTATCTACTTCCTACGCAAGGTGATTTGGCCCGTTCCGGAGTTCAGCGTGCAGCGCTTTCGCCCGAAGCTGCGGGAACTCCACGACCGCATCGAGTCCGAAGGCCCCTTCGTCGCTCACGCCACGCGAGTCCTCGTTGAGGCCCGAAAGCCCGGCTGATCCGGCGGTCAGTGCTCGCCGCGCAGGACGCCGAGCGCGTGTTCCAAATCGGGTGGGTATGGGCTGACGATCTCCATTCGCCGGCCATCGGCCGGATGGGCGAATGCCAGCGACCGCGCGTGCAGCCATTGACGTTGCAGGCCAAGCTTTTTGGCCAGCGTCGGATCGGCCCCGTAGACGAGGTCACCGCAGCAGGGGTGATGCAGTGCGGCGAAATGCACCCGGATCTGGTGAGTGCGGCCGGTTTCCAGCTGCACATCAAGCAGGCTGGCGGCGACGAAGGCTTCGACAGTGTCGTAGTGGGTGATGCTGTGCCGGCCGTTCTTGGTGACCGCGAACTTCCATTCGTGTCCGCGGCGCCGGCCGATGGGTGCGTCGATCGTCCCGCTGGACGGATCCGGATGTCCCTGCACTAGCGCGTGATAACGCTTCTCCACCGTGCGTTGCTTGAAAGCCCGCTTCAGCACGGTGTATGCGCGCTCGGAGAGCGCCACCACCATCACGCCCGAGGTGCCGACGTCGAGGCGGTGCACGATCCCTTGCCGCTCGTGCACACCCGATGTGGTGATCCGGTAACCGACGGCGGCCAAGCCGCCGAGCACCGTGGGACCCGTCCAGCCGACCGACGCGTGCGCGGCCACCGCGGCCGGTTTGTCGACGGCGACGATGTCGTCGTCGGAATACAAAATCGTCATGCCCTCGATGTCGACGGGCGTGTTCTCCGGCGGCGCCACCGGCTCGGGCAGCCGCACCTGCAGAAAGGCACCGGAGTTAAGGCGGTCGGATTTTCCGGCCTGCACACCGTCGAGTTCGACGCCGCCGTCCTCGGCGAGAGCCGCCGCGGCGCTGCGGGACAACCCCAGCAGGCGGGCAAGACCGGCGTCAACGCGCATGCCGGCCAAACCCTCCGGGACCAGCATCGAGCGGTCAGTCACACGCGCCGCCGGCTGTCGGCGTCTTGGTCGGCCTCACCCGCGTCGGCTTTACGCCGGCCCACCGTGTCGAAGTCGAAGCCGAAGACGGACAGCACGACCAGCAGGATGGCCCCGCCGACGACGGACGGATCGGCGACGTTGAAGACCGGCCACCACCCGACCGACAAAAAGTCCACGACATGCCCCCGCAGCGGCCCGGGCGCCCGGAAAAAGCGGTCGACCAGGTTGCCCATGGCGCCGCCAAGGATCATCCCGAGTCCCAGCGCCCACCACGGCGACACCAGCCGCCGGCCCATCCAGAAGATGCCGACCACCACCCCGGTGGCGATCAACGTCAACACCCAGGTGTATCCGGTCGCCATCGAGAACGCTGCCCCCGAGTTGCGCACCAAAGTCCAGGTCACCGTGTCACCGATGATCGACACCGGCTGACCCGGGGGCAGCAGCCGCACGGCGAGCACCTTGGTGACGATGTCCAGCGTCAGCACGACCGCCGCGACGGACAACAGCAGGCGCAGCCGCCTCGGAGGATTCTGAGGACTCTGCGACGCGGAAGACTCAGCTTCCCCGGCCGCGTCGTTCTCAGTCACCGGCTCCGCCGATCCTGTTGGTTCGTCAGGCACTCCCCCATCATCCCCCAGTGGTGATCGCGAGCGCGGCGCAGCCGGGCGAAGCGGGTCGCCACCATCAGACCCAGTGGTGATCGCGAGCGCGGCGCAGCCGGGCGAAGCGGGTCGCCACCATTCGGCCCAGTGGTGATCGCGAGCGCGGCGCAGCCGGGCTGTCGCCGATACAGCATGGACGACCCCGCGATCGGCCGCGACCGGCAGCGTGCGCGAAGATCCCAGCATGGCCCGCGTCACCGTCATCACCACCGGAGGCACGATTGCCACCAGCACCGGGGCCGACGGGGTCCGTCGGCCCAGCCACGGCGGTGCGGAGCTGATGGCGGGCTTAGTAGATGGCGGTCTCGACATCGAAATAGTCGACCTGATGTCGCTCGACAGCTCTGAGCTGACACCGGCCGATTGGGACCGGATGCGCGCTGCGCTGCAGATGGCGATCGATGCCGGCGCCGACGGAGTCGTCATCACCCATGGGACCGACACCCTCGAGGAGACCGCGCTGTGGCTCGAGTTGACCTACGCGGGCACCGCCCCGGTCGTATTGACCGGTGCCATGCGCAGCGCCGATGCCCCCGACGCTGATGGTCCCGCCAATCTGCGCGCCGCGTTGACCCTCGCGGCCAGCGCGGATGCCCGTGGCCAGGGCGTATTGGTGTGTTTCGCCGGCCGGGTTATGCAACCGTTGGGCCTCCGGAAGGCTGCCACCCCGGACCTGAGCGGGTTCGCCGGCGAGACACTCGGCACGGTTTCGGACAAGGTCACGCTCAAGGCCAAGACGCGCCCTTATGTCGGCGATGTGAGCGCCCGCGACGCGCCGCGGGTCGACATCGTGGCCGCGTACCCGGGCAGTGACGCGGTGGCGCTGGATGCCTGTGTGGCCGCAGGGGCGCGTGCGGTGGTGTTAGAGGCGGTGGGGTCGGGCAATGCCGGAGCCGAGGTGATCGACGGGGTGCGCCGTCACTGCCGCGAGGGGATCGTGATCGCGGTGTCCACCCGGGTGTGCGGCGGGCGGGTCAGCGCAGGTTACGGTCCGGGTCATGACCTGGTTGCGGCCGGTGCGCTGATGGTGCCGCTGTTGGCACCATCCCAGGCCCGGGTGCTGTTGATGGCCGCGCTGGCCGCGGAGTTACCCGTCGCCGGCATCCTCGACCGCTGGGGCTGAACTTTCGGTCGGCTCCTCCTGCCGAAGGGTGCCAACGTAGTCCGGCCAGTCCAGGCTGTCGACCGGATTGGCGCCGGCGATATCGCAGTTGTCGACCGGGAACGTGCGGGCGGGCCCAGGCCCCGAGCTGCGGGTTTCGAACCGGACGGTGACGACGCCGTGGCCCGCCCCCTGCACCCAGCCGTGCCCGAACTCGCGATGGACGACGTCGTCGCCGACGCGCCACTGTGAGACTTCAGGACCCGGTGCGAACATGGCGGCCGTTGCGGTCGCGACCTCATGTTCTGACTGAGGCTGGAACCCGGACAGTTCCAAGTCCGGGAACAGCGACTCCTGGTGCACATCGCTGAGGCCCGAAAAGCCAACGCCGAGCAGCCGGATTGGACCGATCTGCAGCGGATCGAGCAGCAGCCGCCGGGCCACCGCAATAAGCGTGCCCGCCTCGGTCGTGGGGTAGGGCATCGTCGCCGACCGGGTGAGCGTGCTCATGTCGGATTTCTTCAGCTTCACCGTGACGGTGCGGGCGCCGCGGCCGTCGCGCAGCAGCCGCTGATGCGCATGCTCGGCGATCGGGTCGATGGCTTCACGCAACTGCTCCAGGGTGGTCAGGTCGACGGCAAAGGTGGACTCGGCGCTGATCTGCTTGGCCTCGGCACGCTCGGCGACGGGGCGGTCATCGATACCTCGGGCCAGCCGGTGCAGTGCGGTCCCGATCGTTGCGCCCAGGATGTTGGCCACTTCGGCGTCGGTCAGCGCGGCCAGCTGGCCGATGGTCTCGATACCGAGCCGGTGCAGCTTCTCCTCGGCGACCGGGCCGATGCCCCACAGCCGGCGCACCGGCAACCCGCTGAGCAGCAACTGCTCTTCGGTGCGGCCGACCACCCGGACGCCGTCGGGTTTGGCCAGGCCGGAAGCGATCTTGGCGATCTGCTTGCCCGAGCCCGCGCCCACCGAGGCAACCAGTCCGGTCTCTTCGCGCACCCGCCGCCGCAGGTTTTCACAGAAGCCCTCGACATCCTCGACCGACGCACCGGCCAGCTGGGGCGGTTCCCCGAAGGCCTCGTCGAACGACAGCTGCTCCACGACGGGCACCAGGCTGCGCACGGTGTCGAAGACCCGCCGGCTTGCCACGCCGTACACCACGCCGCGCGGCGGCAACACGACCGCAGTCACGCCGACCAGCCGTCGGGCCTGGTGCATCGGCATGGCCGACCGGGCCCCGAACACCCGAGCCTCATAGCTCGCGCCGGCCACCACACCGCGGCCGCCCAAACCGCCCACCAGCACCGGTCGCCCATGCAGCGTCGGCCGGGTGAGTTGCTCGACGGAGGCGAAGAACGCGTCCATGTCTAGGTGCAGCACCCAACGGGACTCCACAGCCGGTAATGCTATTGGGGCGAGCAGACGCAAAAGCCCCCGACTCGTCGCGAAATTGGGTGCTTTTGCGTCTGCTCGGCCAGCTACCGTTCTTGCTATGGCAATGAACCTCTGTCACCGGCTGTGCTGCAGTTCGAATCGGTGGGCGAAGGAAGTCGAAGACCACATGCTGCCGACGGTCCTCGCCGACGTGGAGCTAGGCGACAACACCCTGGAAATCGGGCCAGGTTACGGAGCATTCCTGCGGGTGCTGATCGACAAGACGCCAAACCTCACCGCGGTCGAGATCGACACGCCGATGGCGCAGCGGCTGCAGGAACTGTACGGAGACCGGGCGCGCATCATCAACGGCGACGGCACCGATACCGGGTTGCCCGCCAACGAGTTCAGCTCGGTGGTGTCGTTCACCATGCTGCATCACGTGCCAACCGCGGAACTGCAGGACCGGTTGTTCGGCGAAGCCTTTCGGGTGCTGCGGCCCGGAGGCGTCTTTGCCGGCAGCGACGGGGTGCCGTCGCTGATGTTCCGCATCATGCACTTCCGCGACACCTGTAACCCGATTCCGCCCGAGACATTGCCGGATCGCTTGCGCGCAGCGGGCTTTGAGGACGTTGTCGTCAAAGTCGGTGCGGGCCGGCAGCGTTGGCGCGCGATCAAGGCCGGCTAATGGAGACCGAGCCGGGCAACACGGCGGAATCACGCTGGGCGCGGCTGCGCCACCAATGGGGCAAGCAGCTCAACCCCGGTGAACAGGCGACGGTTCTGGCCTGGTTGTCTTTCACCCTCACGTTCATCGGACTGCGCACGCTCACTCACTGGATCCGTGCCGGCCACGGCCCGGAAGGCGGCGGTGTCACACTGGGCGGCAAGCACTTCCACCATTACAACATCGGTATCGCGTTGCTGATGACGGTGGCAGCCGTCGGCCTCCGCGGAACCGAAAAGCAACGGCGCCACCCCGCCGCCGCGGTCGCATTCGGTGCGGCCAACGCGATGATCGTCGACGAGCTCGCTCTTCTGCTGGAACTCGAAGACGTCTACTGGGCAGCCGACGGACGCGAGAGCGTCGACGTCGCAGTCGGCCTGATCGCTACCGGTGCCACGGTGGTCGCCGGCATGCCGTTCTGGCCGCATGCCCACCGTGCACTGCAATCACGCAGCCGATCACACCATCCGCTCACGCCTTAACTTTTTGGATTGCCACCCGCACGCCGTCGCCGATCTCCGTCGCATCGCCGGGCTCCCCGAACTCGAAGGCGGTAGCCAGGACCTCGCCGGCGATCAGGTCGCGGTGGGTGCGTGCCCAGTCGGCCCGCTCGTCGGGCACCCACATCAGCACGCGGATCCGATCGGAGACGTCCAGCCCGGTCGACTTACGCAACTCCTGCAGCTCACGGATCCGGTCCTTGGCCCAACCCTCGGCCTCCAGCTCCGGAGTGACCGTGCCGTCCAACACGACCAGACCCGCCCCGCCGGGCAAGGCCGCGGTGAACTCGGGGTCGGCGGCCACCAGCCGCGAGCTGTACTCCTCGGGTTGCAGCACCGCGGGACCGGCGGTCAGGGTGCCGTCGGGGTTGACGACGCCCTCGCCGGCCTTGACCGCCTTGATTGCCGCCTGCACATCCTTGCCCAGCCGCGGCCCGGCCACTCGCGCGTTGACGGCGAGCTCGAACCGCCCGTAGGTGTCGATCGCGTCGGTCAACTCAACCTTCTTGACGTTGAGCTCGTCGCCGATCAGGTCGGTGAACGGCTTCAGGCTCTCCGGATCCTCCACTGCCACGGTAAGTTTCGGCAACGGGAGACGGACCCGCAGCTTTTTGGCCTTGCGCAGCGACGACGCGGCCGAACACACTTCACGGACCTGATCCATTGCGGCGACCAGCTGCGGGTCGGCGGGCAGCTCGTCGGCATCAGGCCAATCCGTCAGGTGCACCGACCGCTCACCGGTGAGGCCGCGCCAGATGGCCTCGGTGGCTAGCGGCAGCAGCGGCGCGGCCAGCCGCGCCGTCACTTCCAGCACGGTGTGCAGAGTGTCGATAGCATCGGCGTCCTCGTCCCAGAACCGCGAACGCGACCGCCGCACATACCAATTCGTCAACGCCTCAGTGAACTGGCGGAGTTGCTCGCAGGCTCCGGAGATGTCGCAGACCTCCATCGCATCGGTGAGGCCGCCGCACAGCACAGCCAGCTTGGCCAGGATGTAGCGATCCAGCACGTGCTTCGAATCGGTGCGCCAGACACCGACTTTCGGCGCATACAGGCCCAGGAAGCTGTAGGCGTTCCACAGCGGCAGCAGCACCTGTCGCACGCCTTCGCGGATGCCCTGTTCGGTGACGATCAGGTTGCCGCCGCGCAGGATTGGCGAGGCTACCAGGAACCACCGCATCGCATCGGCGCCGTCTCGGTCGTAGACCTCGTAGACGTCCGGGTAGTTGCGTAGCGACTTGCTCATCTTCTGACCATCGGAGCCCTGCACAATCCCATGCGCCACACAGGTTTTAAACGATGGCCGGTCGAACAGCGCCGTGGCCAACACGTGGAGCAGGTAGAACCAGCCGCGCGTCTGCCCGATGTACTCCACGATGAAGTCGCCAGGGTAATGGCTGTTGAACCAATCCTCGTTCTCGAACGGGTAGTGCACCTGCGCATAGGGCATGGAACCCGAGTCGAACCAGACGTCAAGCACGTCGGGGATCCGGCGCATCGTGCTGCGTCCGGTCGGGTCGTCGGGGTTGGGACGGGTGAGCTCGTCGATGTAGGGCCGGTGCAGGTTGGTGGGCCGCACCCCGAAGTCGCGCTCCAGCTCGTCGAGGCTGCCGTACACATCGATACGCGGATAGGTTGGATCGTCGGACTTCCAGACCGGAATTGGCGTGCCCCAGTAGCGGTTTCGTGAGATCGACCAATCGCGCGCGCCCTCCAGCCACTTGCCGAACTGGCCGTCCCTGACGTGTTCGGGATACCAGGTGATCTGCTGGTTCAGCTCCACCATGCGGTCGCGGAACTCGGTCACCGCAACGAACCACGACGACACCGCCCGGTAGATCAGCGGATTGCGGCACCGCCAGCAGTGTGGGTAAGGGTGCTCGTAAGTTTCGTGGCGGACCAGCACGGGGGCGTTCGCAGCCGCCGGGCCGCTTTGGTTCTTCAGGTCACGGATGATCTGCGGGTTGGCGTCGAAAACCCGCTGCCCCTGGTAATCCGGGACGGTGGCGTCGAAGCGACCCTTGGCATCGACCGGAGTGACCGGCACGATGCCGGCCTTCTCGGCGATCACCATGTCGTCTTCGCCGTAGGCCGGCGCCATATGCACGATGCCGGTGCCGTCCTCAGTGGTCACGAAGTCTCCCGGCAGCACCTGAAAAGCATTGGGCGAGTCCATGAAATACGGGAACGGCGGCAGGTATCGCAGGCCCAGCAGGTCGCCGCCGCGATAGCTTCCGAGCACCTCGGGCGCCTCTCCTTGTTCGAAGCCCAGCTCGCGGGCATAGGCGCCCAGCCGCGCCTCAGCCAGCACGAAACGGCGCTCCCCTACCCGGACTTGCACGTAGGTCACGTCCGGGTGGACGGCCACGGCGAGGTTCGACGGCAGCGTCCAGGGCGTGGTCGTCCATACGAGGAGGTGCGCGCCGCCCAGCTCATCTGGTTGCCCGCCTACCACTTTGAATCCGACTGTGAGAGCTGGATCTTGGCGGCTCTGGTAGACGTCGTCGTCCATCCGCAGTTCGTGATTGGACAGCGGGGTCTCGTCACGCCAGCAGTAGGGCAACACCCGGTAGCCCTCGTAGGTCAGGCCCTTGTCCCACAGCTGCTTGAATGCCCAGATCACCGACTCCATGTAGCTCAGGTCGAGCGTTTTGTAGTCGTTGTCGAAGTCGACCCAGCGGGCCTGCCGGGTCACATACGTCTGCCATTCGTCGGTGTAGCGCAGCACCGATGCACGGCAAGCATCGTTGAACGCCGCGATCCCCATCTCATCGATCTGGGATTTGTCGGTGATGCCCAGCTGGCGCTCGACCTCGAGCTCGGCCGGCAGTCCGTGCGTATCCCAGCCAAATCGGCGGTCCACCTTGTAGCCGCGCATGGTGCGGTACCGCGGCACGATGTCCTTGACATAGCCGGTGAGCAGGTGTCCGTAGTGCGGCAGACCGTTGGCGAACGGAGGTCCGTCGTAGAACACGTATTCTTGGGCACCATCGCGGCGGGCGATGCTGGCCCGGAACGTGTCGTCATGGAACCAGTAGTCGAGAACCTGGGCTTCCAGCGCGGGGAAATCCGGGGAGCCGCCGCGCTGATCGGCGCCCAGCTCGGTACGTGGGTAGGCGGTGTCGCTCATCCGTCTCCTGTGCCATCGGTGCAGGCACGGGGACGACGACGCGCCCTGCGCGCGAGCGCCGCGGTACCACCCCGCTTGCCACGCTGTCGCGCGGCCACTCGTTCAAGGCTGTGACGGGCCTACCCGTTCGGTTCTACTGGGCTTTAGAGCTGTTCTTCCGAAGGCTCCCCGGTGATGCCGGATCGACGCCGATGCACAGATTCTACTGAGCGCCGCAAATCGCGACAGCCGTCCTATGCCGAGCAGACACAAAATCCCCAATTCCGGGACGAAATAGGGGATTTTGCGTCTGCTCGCCATCCATGGCACTAGCCCTGGACTTCGAGCACACCGATGCGCAGCAGGGCCGCGTACACGTGGCGCACGGGAATGCTGAGCAACCGGGCAGCCCCGTCGACCAGCGGGTCGCCGTAAGGCCGGTTCTCGACGCGACGCACCTTCTTGGGCGCCGGCGCCTGGATGTCGGATCCGTCGCGCACCACGTGCAGCTTGGGCGCGGCGGTTACGGCTACTTCGTCGTAGAGAGCAGCGGTCATGATCGCCTCCTGGTGGTAGATCGAACGAGCACTAGTGGACTGACTTGAACTGACGTAGTTCGTCCCGTAGTGGTTCCGATCCAAGAAGGCGGACCTGGCTGTGACGGCTCAGCTGAGAACGCTAAGAACGCTGAGAATGTCGCGCCGCAGAACGGATCGGGACGAAACACAGTCCGGATATCGACCCGGACTATCACTGGAACTCATGCGTCCCTCACCTCCCTCACGGTCACGACGCGCGGTCACCCGCACGATCTAGGCGCGCACAAAGGAGTACAGAGATCCGACGACTGTCGGAAACCGGCACCCCTCTCGTCAGAGTTTTGGCACCACACGACGTGTCCGGTAAACCGGAAGCCACCTGGGCTCAACCCTTAAGCCGGGAGGAGCTGTCCTGACCCGGGGCGTCTTTCGACGTTCGGGGTCAGTGGCCTATGTTCGTGTAGCCGCCTCACCTAACGAGGTGCTTACCCGACCGATGATGCACCACCCGACGTGCTCGGTCAAACTCTTCCGAAGCCTGTTTTGGATTCTTTAAGGTTTTTTCAGTCTCGACGGCCTTTGACCACGCTTGTTCGGGGACGCAGGCCGTCGAGTACCAGCGAAACGACGAAGTCGGCCACCTGAGCCGCGCTGACGTCGTCGTCGGTGCGCAGGCGCCGATGTGCCAGCTGGCCGACCAGCGCGGCCAGCGTGTACGCCACCATCCGGGGCGGGGCGGACACCATCTCGCCGCGCTTCTGAGCAGCCACGATGATGGTGTCGATGTCGTCGATGAACCGCTCGTAGATACCGCCGAGGTGCTTTTCGAACCGGTCGCCTAGCGCGTAGGCGTCGCGGAAGAGCAGTTTCACCGTCGCTTTGTCGGCTTCGAAGAACTCGAACGTCGCCTGCACAGCGGTCGTGAGCAACGCCCGGAACGCCGCCGCTCCCCCGGTGTTGTCGGGCAGCCCGCCCAGCGCCGCCGCGATCCGCGCGCGCAACGCGACCTCCTGAACGGCCATCAACGCGTGGAACAGCTCTTCCTTCGAGTCGAAGTACCAGTAGACCGAGCCGTAGGCCAACCCCGCCTGCTTGGCGATGTCGGCGATGGTCGTAGCGTGAAAACCCTTGCGGGCAAATACTTCTTTGGCTGCCGCCATGATCTCGTCGCGCCGCTGCGACTTGTCCTCGTCACTGACCGCGCGGCGCCGGCGGGTAGTGGTGCTCACTTATCCACTAAGCCCTCGAGGCGCCCGATGGTGTCGATGAACTCCTCGACCATGTCCAGCACCACCGCACGCGTCGGCCGGACCCGATCCAGTGATCCGACGACCTGCCCGACGAAATACGTCGCCAGCTCACGTGCCTTGGCGTCCGGATGGCCGGCGGCCTGATTGATGCGCACCTGCGACTCGGTGATCAACGCCGTCTGCAGCGGCATACCCAGCGGCTGGGGGCTGTCGGGCCGGTCCCACTCGTCGGTCCAGGCCGTGCGCAGCATCCGCGCCGGCTTGCCCGTCATCGACCGCGACCGCACCGTGTCCGACGAACTGGCGGCCAGGAACTTGTCCTTGACCACCGGCGGCGTTTCGGCTTCCTCGGTGGTCAGCCATACCGACCCGCACCACACCCCCTCAGCGCCCAGGGCCAGGGACGCGGCGATCTGACGGCCGCGGGCGATCCCGCCCGCGGCCAGCACGGGCGTCGGCGCCACGGCATCCACGATTTCGGGCACCAGGACCATGGTCGCCACCTCGCCGGTGTGACCACCGGCCTCGGTGCCTTGCGCGACGATCAGGTCGACGCCCGCCGCGGCGTGCCGTCGCGCGTGCTGAGTAGTGCCGGCCAGCGCGGCGACCAGGACGCCGTTGTCGTGAGCGCGCTGAACCAGATCCGCCGGCGGCGGCCCGAGCGCACTGGCGATCAACCTGATGTCGTGGGCGAAGGCCACGTCGAGCAGCGGCTGGTATCCCTTGGGCGAGATGTTCAGCCCGCGCCCGGATGGCTGTCGTTCGGCATCGGCCGGCACCGCGATGCCGTAGCGAACCAGCATGTCGTCGAGAAACGCGCGGTGCTCCTCGGGCAGCAGCTCGCCGACCTGTTGCGCGTCGATCCCTCCGCGTTCGGCCCCGACGTACTTGGGCGGCAACAGCAAGTCGACCCCGTACGGCTTGCCGCCCGTCTGCTCCTCGATCCAGACCAGTTCGTTCTCCAGCCGATCGGGACTGTGCGCGACAGCGCCGAGAACCCCGAAGCCGCCGGCGTTGGACACGGCGGCCACGACATCGCGGCAGTGGCTGAAGGCGCAGATAGGAAACTCAACGCCGAGCATCTCGGCGACTCGGGTGCGCATTGCAAGACGCTAAGAGTTACTGATTGATATGTCAATCATGGCCGAGCCTCGCCGGGCCCGCCGAGCGTGACGGTGCAGTCACGCTGGCGGCCGAGCGTGCCTGCAACGTCACGCTCGGGGCGCCTGGCCGTCGGGCGGGCCGAGCGTGCCTGCAACGTCACGTTCGGGGCGCCTGACCGTCGGGCGGCCGAGCGTGCCTGCAACGTCACGCTCGGGGCGCCTGGCCGTCGGGCGGCCAGCTGGACACGCCCTCCTCCAGCGGAACCTCGAGACTGCGCAGCATCGAGGCGACCATTCGCCAGGCACCTATCGCCGTGACAAGCTCAATGAGCACCGTTGTGTCGCAGTGTAATTCGTGCTCGCAGGCCGTCCAGCTCGCAGCGCTTACCACACCGTCGCGCACCACGTCGTCGGTGGCCGCCAGCACGGCCCGCTCGGCGGGACCGAACGCGTCATATCCCTGCCAGTCGCGGACCCCGAGCAGATCCTCGGCCGACACACCGAGGCCGGAGGCGACCCGCCAATGTTGCGTCCACTCGTAGTCGCAGCCGGTGAGCCAACCGATCCGCATGATCACCAACTCACGCAACCGCGGGTCGAGCGCACCGTGCCACAGCATGGTGGCGAGCATGTCGTTGAAAGTCCGCGCCAGTTTCGGGTGGTTCAGCAGCACCTGGAAGATGCTGAGCTCGGCCATGTAGTCGGGCACGCCCGCCTCGTCAGCGGCGGCCTTGGCCTCGTCGAGCGGCAACAGGGGCACGCGGGCCGGCTTCTCGGGTGAGGTCATGGCGTGAGCACTCCGTGTACTGGCGGGACGGCGTCGCGTTCACCGGCCATGGTAGCCAGCGGGCCGCGCCACCGCGGCGTCAGACATGCCGGCACATTCGGCCAGTGCCTAAGCGTCCAAGCGGGCGAACTGATTCTGCCGGTACTGCTCGACGCAGGCCGCTCGCCGGACCTTCCCGCTGGTGGTGATGGGAATCGAACCAGGCGCTACCACAACGAGATCCGCCACGCCGAGGCCATGCGAATTGGATACCGCCGACGCGACTTCACGTTTGACGGCCACCAGCTTCTCCGACGCATCCTGCTGAGAGTCGCCGCGGTTCTTGAATTCGATGATGGCGACCAGCTTTTCGGTGTCCTTGTCGGGAACTGCTATCGCCACACAGCGGCCCCGGGTGATCTCCTGGATGGTCGCCTCGATGTCGTCGGGAGAGTGGTTGCGCCCGTAGACGATCAACAGATCCTTGATGCGACCCATGATGAAAAGCTCACCGTCGGACAAGAAACCCAGATCGCCGGTTCGCAGCCACGGCCCTTCGGGGGTACCCGGCGAAGGGTCGACAAGTTTCGCACGAAACGTTTCCTCGGTCTGTTCGGGTTTCCGCCAATACCCCATCGCGACATTGTCGCCGTGCACCCAGATCTCACCGGTCGTTGCATCCGGACGCTCAGTCCTGGCCTCGGGATCGACGATCCGCACCATCGGCGACCGGGGCACCCCATAACTGACTAGCGCGGTCCCTGCGCTGGCACATCGCTTCGCATGCCCCGCCGACAACGCCTCGGCGTCGAAGCGGACGATCCGTGGTGGCTCGCCCGGTACGCGGGTCGCCACATACACAGTTGCCTCGGCGAGCCCATACGAGGGACGAAGCATCGTGTGGTCCAGGTTGAACTTGGCGAACCGCTCGGTGAAGCGCCGCAGCGTCGCCGCGTGTATCCGTTCGCTACCGCTGGCGAATCCCACCACGTCGCCGAGATCGAGCCCGGCCATGTCCTCGTCGGTCGTCTTTCGCACCGCCAATTCAAAGGCGAAGTTCGGGCCTGCGGTGGCGGCGCGACTATTGCTCGCCATCAATTGCATCCAGCGACCCGGCCGCTGCAGGAATGCCACCGGACTGGTGAGCACCGCGTGAAAGCCCCCCAGCACCGGTTTGCAGATTCCCAGCATCAAACCCATGTCGTGGTAGAACGGCAGCCACGACACAAGGGTCATGTCTGTCCCGGGTGGCTCCGCGAAGTAGTCGCGCATCCATTGCTGGAAATTGGCCAGGACGTTCCGATACGAGATCATGACGCCGGCCGGCCGACGAGTCGACCCGGAGGTGTATTGCAGGTAGGCGGTATCGGGCCAATCGCCGTCCCGATCGGAGTCTGGTCTGGAGTCCAGGTCCAGCAAGTCGATTTCTATGACCGACGGAGCGGCATCACCGTTCTGGGGCTGCGCATACTTGGCGACATCGCTGACGACTGCGGATGTCGTGAGGATGACCGACGGCGATGTGTCATGCAGGACCGAGTGAACCCGCTCGTCGTGGGCGCCGCCCATCGGAACCGACAGCGGGACCGCGACAAGCCCGGCCTGCAATGCTCCGAAAAATGCGGCGATGTAGTCCAGCCCCTGCGGGGCCAAGATCACGGCCCGGTCACCGCTGGACGCACACCGGCTGAGCTCGTGTGCAACATTCAAAGTTCGCCGGTACGTCTGATACCAAGTGAGGCTCTCGGTTACGCCGTCCCAATTGTGCTCGTAGTCAATAAACGTGAACGCGGGGTCATTTGGCTGAAAACTGGCGCGCTCGCGCAATACAGCCGGAATGGACGTCTCGAACACGTGCCTGAGGTTACCGCAGCCATCGCCGCCGGATGTTCGAAACAGCTTCCAAACAGCTTCGAAACAGCAAGGCCACGAGCTACAGCTCCGCGGCGTTTTTGGCCTCCTGCGCCCGCGCAACCTCCTGCGCGGTGTAGCCGATGAACAGCGCGACCACGCCGAGCAGGAAGACGACGCCGGCCAGCCACAGCAGGCCGTAAGTGTAGCCGCGGTCCAGCGCGTGCAATTGGGCGGCGTTCATGAACTTCGCCGGCCCGGTGGTGCCCCCAAGAGACAACGTGCGCCAGGTGATGGCGGCCTGGATGACGGCCAGCACCACCGGCGCGCCGAGACCCTGCAGGACCACCGCGATCGCCGATGTGGGCCCGATGCGGTCGGCGCCGACGCTGGCGATCACCGACAGCGTCAGCGGCACGATGATCATGGCGACACCGACGCCGCCCACGACGATCGGCACCGCCAGGTTCGGAAAGTACGGAGCGTGGCGGTTGAGCGCCGACCCGTACAGCACGCCGCCGAGCACCAGAATGGTGCCGACGACCACCACAACCCGCGGCGGGAACCACATCACCAGCCGCGAAGCCGCGCCCAGACCGACGGCCGCCGCGATGACGAACGGGATGAAGCTGAGGCCCGATTGCAGCGTGTTGTAGCCCATGATGTCCTGCACATACACGGTGACCACCAGCATCAGGGACGTCGTCACTCCGCCGGTGAGAAAGAGCGCCGCGAACGTGGCCAGCCGATTCCGGTCCAAGAACAAGTTGAAGGGCAAGACCGGGTTCTCTGCCCTGCGCTCTACCACGGCGAACGCGACGAAAGCCAGCAGAGCCACCACGCCTGATCCGATTGTGCTGGCCGAGAGTAATCCCTTCTCCGACTGCATCGAGAAGCAGAAAACCACCGCTGTGAAGCCCATCGTGGCCAGCACAGCCCCCGTGACGTCGAGCTTCATCCGCTCCTTCTGTGTTTCTCGAAGCGCGATGTGAGCCAGGTAGAGCGCCAGCAGCCCGATCGGCGCGCTGATAAAAACCGCCAGCCGCCACGACACCTCGGTAATGATCCCGCCCACCACCAGCCCCACCACCGAGCCGATACTGCCCATCGCGGTCAGCACCGCCATCGCAACATTGCGTAGCCGGCCCTTCGGGAACGTGGTCGCCACCAGGGCCAGACACGTCGGTGCGAGTATCGCGATCGACACACCCTTCAGCAGCCGCGACACGATGAGGCTGCCCCCGTCCCACGCGACCGCAGACATCACCGATGAGAAGGTGGACAGCGCGGTGCCGATGATGAACGCGCGCTTGCGGCCGATCGTGTCACCCAGACGACCGCCGACCAGGATCAACCCGTTGCAGGTCAACAGGGTGGCGAACACCACCCAGTTCCGCCCCGCGGCCGACAGGTTCAGCTCATTCTGGATCCTGGGAAGCGCCACTATCCCGATGGTGAGCTCCACCGACGCCATCAACTCGGTGCTGCCGAGCGCGATTATCGCGGCGATGACCCGGCCCCGCGGCATCCCAGCGGGCATGGCCGCCTTCTTACGCGCGACGCGGTCGCTACGACGGGCCTCAAGGTCGCTTGTGCCGCGGGTCAATTCATCTAGTGAAATCGTCCCCGCCCTGGGTCGATGAGCGCCCCCAACCATAGCGGGCAACGCTACAGGAAGCGCGCGCTGCGCCGCCGTCGTTCCATGAATCCCCGACGCTCAACCTCTATTGCTGGACGCAGAATCCAGTGTGGCCCGGCGTGATTCGGCCTGATCGGCTAGGCGTCCAAGCGGGCGAATCGCCCGTCGCGGTAATGCTCGACGCACGCCGCTCGCCTGACCTTGCCACTGGTGGTGATCGGAATCGAACCGGGCGGGACCACAACCAGATCCGCGACACCCAGTCCGTGCGAGTTCGATATCGCCGAGGTGACGTCACGTTTGACGGCGACGAGTTTGTCGGCCGCCTCCTCGTGTGAGTCGCCGCGGTGCCTGACTTCGATGATGGCGACAAGCTGCTCCGTATGATCGTCCGAAACCGCGATCGCTGCGCAGCGTCCCCGCGTGATCTCCTGGATGGTCGCCTCGATGTCATCGGGTGAGTGGTTACGCCCGTAGACGATCAATAGATCCTTGATGCGACCGATGATGAACAGCTCCCCTTCGGAGAAAAATCCCCGGTCGCCGGTTCTCAGCCAAGGCCCTTCGGGCATGCCGACAGAGGGCATGACAAGCCGATCGCCGAAGGTGCGCTCAGTCTCTTGCGGTTTCTGCCAGTAGCCCAGAGCGACATTGCCGCCATGCACCCATATTTCGCCCGCCGTTCCCTCGGGGCACTCGATGCGGGTTTCCGGGTTGACGATGCGGATCAGCGGCGATCGCGGCACCCCGTAGCTGACCAGCGGTGTACCGGTTTCGATTTCACAGCGCTCCGCACAGCCGACGGACAGCTTCCCGGAATCGAAGTGCACGATATGGGGTGGTTGAGCCGGGTTGCGGGTCGCCGCGTACACCGTTGCTTCCGCGAGCCCGTACGACGGCCGAATCGCGGTGGCAGGCAAGTTAAAGCGCGAAAACCGCTTGTTGAAACGCCGCAGCGTCGCAGGGTGCACCCGCTCGCTGCCACTGAGGATGACCAGCACGTCCCCGAGGTCCAGCCCGGCCATGTCCCCGTCTGAGGTTTTCCGTGCCGCCAATTCAAAGGCGAAGTTCGGCGCCGCGGAAAACGCGTGACTATTCTTTGCCAGCAATTCAATCCATCGGGCCGGCCGTTGCAAAAACGCCACCGGACTCGTCAACACAGTGCGAAAGCCGCCCAGAACCGGTGCGCAAACTCCCAGGACCAAACCCATGTCGTGATAGAACGGCAGCCACGAAACAATCGTCATGTCCGGCGGGGCAACGCTTCCGAATTCCACGAAGTAGTCGGACATGATCTGCTCGAAATTGGCCACCAGGTTTCGGTGCGAGATCATGACTCCGGCCGGCAGGCGGGTCGACCCGGACGTGTATTGCAAATACGCCGTCTCCGGGAGATTGCCGCGTCGGCCACCGGATCCTGCCGGGGCGTCCAGATCCAGCAGGTCAACCTCGATGACGGGAACAGCGGACCCGTCGGCCTGCGACTTGACATAGTCGGCCACGATGCCCGCGACGGAGGACGTGGTGAGAACGACGGTCGGCGACGAGTCACGCAGCACCGAGCTGACCCGCTCGTCGCTGACACCGCCCAGCGGAACCGAAAGCGGAACCGCGATCAGTCCCGCTTCCAATGCGCCGAGAAACGCGACGATGTAGTCGAGCCCCTGAGGTGCCAATATGACGGCGCGGTCACCCATCGCGCCGCATTCTTTGAGCTTCCGGGCAACGTTCAGCGTCCGCCGGTACAGCTGCGACCACGTCAGGCTCTCGGGCACCCCGTCCCAGTCATGCTCGTAATCGACAAAGGTGAAAGCCGTGTCATCCGGCTGTAGGCTGGCGCGCTCGCGCAGCACAGCCGGAACGGTAGTCTCAACCACCGGGCCAGATTACCGTGGCCGTAGCCGCCGCGGGGTCGAAATGACAAGTTAATTAACGGCTGGCCAGGGCAAAGTCGGGGGTCGGCGGTATCGTCGCTGACCAGCGGACTCGTCGGTAACGCTTCGATGGAATCGAGCACGCATAGAGCACCCATCGCCTACAGTACGAACACGATAGGAGGCAGGTAATTCTGCAGCCGTAGAGACCGTAGGTAGCCGGGGAGGTGCCACCCCCTGCTCAAGGGCAGCGGAGAGGGCTACTTGGTCGTTCCTGTGAGGAGCCGGGATGGATTCTGACGTCGTGCGTGGCGCGGCTTCGGTTAATGCTTTGCGCGCTGCGGGGACCACACCTGTGGGTCCCGTAGCGGTTATCGGCATGGCGTGCCGGCTCCCGGGCGGCATCGACTCACCCGAACGGCTGTGGGAAGCCTTGCTGCGCGGCGACGACCTGGTCACCGAGGTCCCGCCCGACCGCTGGGACGCCGACGAGTACTACGACCCCGAGCCCGGGATCCCGGGGCGGTCCGTGTGCAAATGGGGCGGGTTCCTCGACGACGTTTCCGGTTTCGACGCCGAATTCTTCGGAATCAACGAGCGCGAGGCGACCGCGCTCGACCCGCAGCACCGGTTGTTGCTGGAAACCTCCTGGGAGGCCATGGAACACGCCGGTCTTACGCGGGAAGCGATGACCGAGTCACTGACGGGCGTGTTTGTCGGACTGACGCATTTCGACTACCAGCTGGTGGGCGCCGACTCGAAGGCCATGGAGGGCCCGTATGGGTTCCAGGGCAACACTTTCAGCATGGCGTCCGGTCGGATCGCCTACGCCCTGGGCGTGCACGGTCCCGCGCTCACAGTTGACTCCGCGTGCTCGTCCAGCCTGCTCGCAGTGCACATGGGCTGTCGCAGCCTGAACGACGGCGAAACCGACCTGGCCCTGGCCGGCGGCGCGTTCGTGATGCTTGAACCGCGCAAGTTCGCCGCGGGGTCGGCGCAGGGCATGCTGTCGCCCACCGGGCGGTGCCATGCCTTCGACGTCGCGGCCGACGGGTACGTATCGGGCGAGGCTTGTGCGGTGCTGCTGCTCAAGCGATTGCCGGATGCGCTGCGCGACGGCGACCGCATCCTGGCGGTGGTACGTGGCACCGCCGCCAACCAGGACGGCCACACCATAAACATCGCCACGCCGTCGGTGAAAGCCCAGACCGCGGTTTACCGCGCCGCGTTGGCGGCGGCGGGCGTGGACCCGCAGACCGTCGGCATGGTGGAGGCGCACGGCCCGGGCACCCCCGTCGGTGACCCGATCGAGTACACCAGCCTTTCCCAGGTCTACGGCACCGACGGCCCGTGCGCCCTGACGGCGGTGAAGACGAATTTCGGGCACACCCAGTCCGCCTCCGGAGCCCTCGGGCTGATGAAGGCGATACTCGCGCTGCAGCACGGCGTGGTCCCGCAGAATCTGCACTTCACCCGTCTGCCTGACGAGATGGCCCGGATCGACACTAAACTCTTTGTGCCACAACAGCTCTCCGAGTGGCCCGGCGACGGCCGGCACCCCCGGCGGGCCGCGGTGTCGTCGTACGGTCTCTCCGGCACCAACGTCCATGCGGTTTTGGAGCAAGCTCCCGAAGCCGCTGTGCCCGAGGTCATCTCAGCGGCGTCGACGGAGACCCCGGACGGGCCGCTGTTGTTCCCGCTGTCGTCCACCTCGGCCGACGAACTGCGCCACAGCGCCGGCCGGTTGGCCGACTGGGTGCAAGCACATAACGAGGTCGAGTTGGCGGACTTGGCCTACACCTTGGCGCGCCGGCGCGGACACCGGCCGGTTCGCACGACGGTCATCGCCGACAGCCCGGAGAGTCTGACGGCGGCCTTGCGCGAGGCCGCCGGGGCGGATGTCCCCTATCCGGCCGCGGTCGGGCGCGATGACAAGGGCCCGGTATGGGTGTTCTCCGGGCAGGGCTCGCAGTGGGCGCAGATGGGTGCCGAGCTGCTGGCGGCCGAACCGGTGTTCGCCGCTACTGTCGCTCAGGCCGAGCCGCTGATCGCCCACGAGTCCGGGTTCTCCGTCACCGAGGCGATGTCGGCACCGCAGACCGTGACCGGTATTGACCGGATCCAACCGACGCTGTTCACCATGCAGGTAGCCCTCGCCGCCACGATGAAGGCGTACGGGGTGCGTCCGGGCGCGGTGATCGGCCACTCCATGGGTGAGACCGCGGCAGCGGTGGTCGCGGGCGCGCTGTCGCTGGAAGACGGCGTTCGAGTCATCTGCCGCCGCTCGCGGCTGATGTCGACGATCGCCGGTTCCGGCGCCATGGCTTCGGTGGAATTGCCTGCCCAGCAAGTACTTTCGGAGCTGGTAGGCCGCCGCGTCAAGGACGTCGTGGTAGCGGTGGTGGCTTCGCCGCAGTCCACCGTGATCGGCGGCGACCCCGAGACGATTCGCGAGCTGATCGCGGCCTGGGAGCAGCGCGAGGTGATGGCCCGCGAGATCGCCGTCGATGTAGCGTCGCATTCGCCTCAAGTCGATCCGATCCTCGACGAGCTGGCCGACGCACTCGCCGAGATCCACCCGCTGACACCGGAAGTCCCCTTCTATTCGGCGACCGGGTTCGACCCGCGCGAGCAGCCGGTGTGCGATGCCTGGTACTGGTCGGACAATCTGCGCAACACGGTCCGGTTCGCCGCCGCGGTTCGGGCCGCTTTGGAAGACGGCTACCGCGTGTTCGCGGAGCTGGCGCCGCATCCGCTGCTGACCGCTGCCGTCGAGCAGAACGCGCGAAGCCTCGACATGCCGGTGGCCACGCTGGCCGGTATGCGCCGCGAACAAGAACTTCCGCACGGGCTGCGTGGCTTCGTGGCGGATCTGTACGGTGCGGGCGCGGTGGTCGACTTCTCGGTGCTCTATCCGAATGGGCGGCTGGTGGATGCGCCGCTGCCCACGTGGACGCACCGCCGGCTGTGGTTGGGGCAGGACGGTCAGGAATCCCCAGCACAGGGTGGTTGCATTGTTTCGGTGCATCCGCTGCTGGGCCAGCATGTGCGTCTGCCGGAGGAACCGGAGCGCCACGTGTGGCAGGGCGAGGTCGGCACCGCCGCACAGCCCTGGCTGGGCGATCACCAGGTCAGCAATGCGGCTGTGCTTCCGGGGGCGGCGTATTGCGAGATGGCGCTGGCGGCCGCGGGCGCCGTGCTGGGCGAGACTTGCGAGGTCCGGGACATCCGCTTCGAGCAGGCACTGCTGCTCGAAGAACAGACCGCGGTCGGTGCGGTCGCATCCGTCGAAGCGCCGGGCGTCGTCGACTTCACAGTCGAGGCGAATCAAGAGGGCGAGCAAGCGAGGCTCGCTACCGCAGTCCTCCATGCCGCACACGATGAGCAGCCGCCTGCGCGGGAGGCATCCGCCCTGCTCGCCGCTCATCCACGCCGCGAGGACGGCGACGACGTGCGCAAGCGCATGGACCAGCGCGGTGTCCAGTATGGCCCCGCGTTCACCGGTCTCAGCGCGGTGTATACCGGCGACGAGTCATCCGACACCGTGCTGGCCGAGGTCGCGCTACCCGGCGAAATCCGAACGCAGCAAGGTGCTTACGGCGTGCACCCGGCGTTGCTGGATGCCTGTTTCCAGTCCGTTGAGGCCCATCCCTATGTCCAGGCTCTGGGCGACGGTGCGCTGGGGCTGCCATTGGGTATCCGCCGGCTCCGCAGCTACGGTCCTGCCCGCAGCGCGCGCTACTGCTGCACGCGGGTAACCAAAGCCGACACTTCCGGGATCGAGGCTGACCTCGAGGTGCTCGACGAGCACGGGTCGGTGCTGTTGAGCGTTGCCGGACTGCAATTGGGCACCAGCGCCTCCGCACGCGGCCACTATGATCGCGCGTTTGCCGAGCGGCTGTTGAGTGTCGAATGGCGGTCACACCAACTACCCGAACCGGAATCCACCGACGCCGGAAACTGGCTACTGATCAGCACCACCGCCACCGCGGATGCGCTCGAAACCGGGTTGACCGACGCGCTGCAAAATCATGGCGCCAAATGCACCACTGTGTGCTGGCCCCTGAAAGCCGACCAGCCGCCGAACGGGGAACAGCTCGGAAATCTGCTGAGCGACGGTGAATTCAGCGGTCTGGTGATCCTCACCGGGCCGAAAAACGTTGATGCCGTTGACCAGTCGCCGCTACTGGGCCGCGAATATGTGCAGCATCTGGTGCATATCACCCGCGAATTGCCGGAGATCCCAGGCGAATCGCCTCGTATTTATGTGGTAACCCGCAACGCCCAAACCGTGCTGGACGGTGACGTCGCCAACCTGGAACAGGCCGGACTGCGGGGTTTGTTGAGGGTGATCGCCGTCGAGCATCTGCACCTGAGCACCAGCCAGATCGACGTGGACGAAGCCACTGACGGCGAGCAGCTGGCGCGACAACTGCTCAGCGGGTCCAAAGAGGACGAAACCGCTTGGCGTGACGGTGCGTGGTATGTGGCGAGGTTGTTGCCTGGTCCGTTGCGTGCTGAGGAGCGGCGCACGACGGTGGTGGATCATCAGCGGGAGGGGATGCGTCTGCAGATCCGCACGCCGGGGGATCTGGAAACTTTGGAACTTGTTGCCTGCGACCGGATTCCACCCGGGCCGGGCCAGATCGAGGTCGCGGTC
>NZ_JCALDF010000045.1:0-36088 GCF_059812725.1 Mycobacterium sp. NGS41 | reverse complement strand
GTTTCGGGGGCCGGACAGTCAGGCCACGTCCTCGCGGTCGGTGTGCGGTGAGCTGGGTGGGACTTGGTCGACGGCGACGGTCTGGCCGGTTTCGAGTGCCTGAAGCGCGGCATGGACCACGGCATTGTTGGCGTACCCGTCGTAGGCCGTAGGTCCGGTGAGCGTGTTGCGGGCCAACGATCCCGCCCAGTCGACGTTTTGCGCCCGATAGGCACCGTCGAAACGCGTGATCCAGTCGTCCGGGAGGAACGTCCCTGCGCGTGTTCCATCGACGGCGCGGGTGAGTTGGCTCGGTATCCCCAAACTGATCGAACCGGCGCTGGCGACGACCTCGGAGCCGATCTCGTACCGCAACCCCGGGCCGCGCCCGATTTCGGAGAGTCCCAGGATGCCCGTCACCGACCGCAGGTTGAGCAGGATGGTCACGGCCGCACCGTCATTGCTGCGTTTGACGGCGCAGGATACTTCGGCGACTTCCTCTTCGGTGAACCAGCGAAAGAGATCGATGTCATGAGGGGCTGAGCTGGAGATCAGCTGTGTGACGTCGAAATCAATTGCGCCCGAGGGATTGTGATGGCGATGCTGCACCAGCATGGGCGTACCGGCCTGACCGCTGGCCAGCGTGCGCTTCATCTGCCGGTAGCCGGCGTCGTAGCGCCGCATGAAACCCACCTGTACCAGCCTGCTGCCATACTGCTGCTCGGCGCGCACGAGGTCCAGCGAGTGCTGCGCCGAAGTGGTCAACGGCTTTTCGCACAGCACCGGGATTCTGCGGTCGACACAGGCTCGGGCGATGTCGTAGTGCGTGGCATCCGCCGTGGCTACCACGGCGGCATCGATGCCGCCGGAGTCCAAGCATTCGATCGGGTCGTCGAACATCGTCGCGCCCGGCGCCAGCGACCCGCATTGATCGACGAATTGACGGTAGGGGTCGGCGATCGCGCAGACCTGCACCCACGGCGCCAACGACCGGAAGGTATCGAGATGGAATCGCCCCATTCCGCCGAGCCCGATCACGGCCAGGCGAATCGCGGAATAGGTGGTCATCGAGCCGGCCCGCCAACGCTTTTGGCGCTGCCCGCGGCCGCCGACCCCGTGATCGGTGGCACCTCCACCCAGTCGCCGCCGGCTATCGACGCGGCCACCGCTGCATCGATGTAGGCCGCGCGCAGTCCGTCAGCGAAGCTGGCCAGTCCGTCGGGCACCTGTCCGGACCGGACCGCCCGATAGACGTCGGCCACGAACAGGTTGAAACAGTCCTGATAGCCCTGCGGGTGCCCGCCGGGCAAGACAGAGTACTCGGCGGCAGGCGGCGAGAGCGCCGTACTTTCCCGAAGGACAACCGTGCTGGCGCGCAGCCCGCCGACGGTCAGCTGATCGGGACGCTCCTGGTCGAACATCACCGCGTTGTCCCGGCCGTCGAACGAGAAGTACAGCTGGTTCTTACGACCGGGCGAGGTCTGACTGACAATGACGCTGCCGACCGCGTTGCGGTCGGTACGGAACAGGACAATCACACCGTCCTGTCGCTCGCGGTGGTCGGGACTGGACGAGCCTTGCACCGCGCTGACGGCCGTGATGCGCTGTCCGGTAACGAATTCCATCAAGTCGCACCAGTGCGAACCGATATCTCCGAACGTCAGCGAGTCACCAGCCAGTGCGGGATCGGAACGCCACCCGCCGGGTTTGGCCTGCGCCTTGAAGTCCTGCAAATAACCCCCGTGAATCAGCCACGGCGAGACCTGACCGATCCGCTCTCGCGCTTCGCGCACGGACGCGTAGCTGCGGTACACGAAGGGCACCGCAGTGACCAGCTCCGACTGTGCTGCGGCCGCGGCGAGCTCTTGAGCGTCCGCAAGAGTTGTGGCCAAAGGCTTTTCGCAGATCACATGCTTGCCCGCGGCCAACGCGGCCAGAACCACGTCATGGTGCAGATGGTTGGGCGTGCACACGTGCACCACGTCGACATCGTCGGCGTGGACGATCTCTTCCGCCGTGGCCGCCCGACTCGCGTTCAGTCGCTCGCACGCGGCGCGACTGCTCTCGCGACTGCTGCCGGCCACGGCCGTCAGCGCGCCGCCTGCCCACTGCACGGCGTGGGCGTGGACCGAGCCGACCATGCCCACGCCGATCACACCGCTTCGGGGTCTCCCCGCGTCGCCCACAGGTCGTGTCTCCTGCCCTACCCGGACGTCTTGACCATGAGCTTGCCGACGTTCTTGCCGTCGAACAGCATGTTGATCGCCTCCGGTAGCTGCTCGAAGCCCTCGACGACGGTCTCGAGCGGCGTCAGCCTGCCCTCGGTGATCAGGCCGGCGATCTCGCCGATGGCCTCCGGCGCGCGGCCGAAGTGGTCGAGGACGATGAAGCCCTGCACTGTCGCACGCTGAATCAGCAGGTTCCCGAACGCGCGTGGCCCCGGGGGCGGGTCGGCCGAGTTGTAGCCGGAGATCAGACCGCAGAGTGCGACGCGCGCGCCAATGTTGAGGCGTGCGAAGATCGCATCCATGATGGCCCCGCCGACGTTCTCGAAATCGACGTCGATGCCGTCGGGGGTGGCGGCGGCCAGTTGGGCGGCCCAGTCGTCGGCGCGGTGGTCGACGGCCGCGTCGAAGCCGAGTTGTTCGGTCAGCAGCGCACACTTCTCCGGACCGCCGGCGATCCCGACGACGCGGGCGCCGTCGGCCTTGGCGAGTTGCCCGGCGACGGAGCCGACCGCACCCGCCGCGGCCGAGACGACGACCGTCTCGCCCGGCTTCGGCTTGCCGATGTCGCGGATCCCGAGCCACGCGGTGAGGCCGGTCATCCCGAGCGCACCCATGTAGGCACTCGGTGAGACGCCGTCGGCAACGTCGACCGGAAGCAGCGGCATCGTGTCGGAGGCGACCACGTACTCCTGCCAGCCCACGAGGCCTTGCACGATCTGTCCGACCGGATAGCTCGGATTCTTCGACTCGACGACCTCGCCGACCCCGCCGGCGCGCATCACCTCGCCGATGCCGACCGGAGGCAGGTACGTCGGGGTGTCGTTGATCCACATGCGGTTGGTCGGATCGAGCGAGATCCAGTCGACGCGGACCAGCGCCTCGCCGTCGCCGATCTCTGGAATTGGCTCCTCGCTGAGTTCGAAGGTGTTGGGGCCGATGCGTCCCGAGGGGCGCTCGCGGAGCAGGAAGCGACGGTTTCGATCGGGCATGAGCCGCACGCTACCGGACGGTCTCGGCCACGTGGCCGAGCAGACGCAAAAGCCCCCTAAACCGGCAGTTTTCGGGGCTTTTGCGTCTGCTGGGTGAAGGATTTACGCGGAATTCACGGCTAAATCTCAGGATCGCAATGGATACATCACAGGATTACCTGGCCATCATTACTCAAGGGGTCACGGACCACATTGTCGTGGGCTCAACCGTCGCACATCCAATGCGGGCGAGGGTTGTTCTTTACAGAGAGTTGGCGATCGTGGCGAATGCAACGGGTGCGACGGTAGTTTTCCTTCCCGCGTGGGCTGCGGCTCAGCGGCGGGAACATGCGCGCCTGGAAGCGATGCGCCGCCATCCTTCTTTTCTGGCCAAGCAGGAGCGCGCTGCCGCGCAAGCTGACGATCCGCAGCCGCTATCAGCAGGATTCGCTGACCGAACCCGCTAGGTCGATTCCGTCGTCGCCAATGTGAGAAAGGGCGCCGGATCCGTCTTATTGGCTGAGGTGTATCTGTCCTGTGACCTCGTCGCGACAGCGACGAAGGACGCTCATCTCCATGACAGCGCTTGCGGTTGTTCCCGCGCTGGTGACCTCGCTGTGCATCGGCTACCACTTCGGCCGTCGCGCCGGCTCGACGCCTTCAACCTGGAAACAACGAACGAGCCGGGTGGCGTTGGGCAAACGCGCGATCAGCCTGGGCCTGCTGTTGGCTGCCCGACGGATCCAGCGCAGCGTGCCGCCGCGGCGCCGTTCCGTTGGATCTCGCCTGGCTAAAGCTTGCCTGCAACGAAGTCTGCGGCCTGGTCGGCCATACCTGCCTGGACGTATGCACTAGCGAGGTGTTGCGGCCAGTTCTCTTTCCAGGTGTTCGGGTCGGCCGGGTTGCAGATCGGATCCGCGCCATGGCACAGCTCGATGGTCCGGTCGTTGTAGATCGGGTTGAAGTTCGTGATCGGACCCGCCCACTGGCTACCGTTGCCGAACAATGCGACAGCGGCGATGTGCTGATCGGCGCCCTCTGGGAGGGGGTTGTCGAAGCCGAACGCGGCGATGGGCACCGCGAGCACCACGTCGGTGACCGCCGCGCCCAACGAGTAGCCGCCCAATACCAGCCGGGTGTCCGGGCAGTTGTTGATCATGTACTGGACGTGCTGGCTCATGTCGTTGGCGCCGATGTCGACCTGGGTGTCGGCGGGGTATCGCACGGCATACGAGCCGAAGCTCCTTCCCCCGACCCTGGAGCTGAGTGCGTTGATGAACGCGTTGCCCAGCACGCCGGGTCCCGGCGATTCCAATCGCCCGCGGGCGAAAACAACCTGCACCTTCGGACAATTCGCGGCGGCGGCCAAGGGTGGGGCGCCTGGCGCACCGGACGGCAACACTACGGCCGTGAACATCAATACGGCGGCGACGACAACGGGAGCCACGCCGGCAACAACCGATTTTCGAGCAAACATGAGGGGCACAGCACCGATGTTAAAGCGATCGCGCCGCGGCCGCTGAGGCGCATGAAAGGTTGGCGCTCCGTCACCATGAGATTGGCTTAGTCACCTCGTTCTGCCTGGCCCGATTTTGCTACCATCTCGCGGTGCACCATTGCGCTGAGCCCCAAGGACGCGGGGGACAGCGATCTGTTTCCAGACGCGAAGTCCTCAAATATTCGCTTTCCGCCCCGGCTCTTCTGAGCCTGGGAACGATGGCCGCGACGATGCACCCGCCAAAGGCATCGGCCGCCGATATGAAACTCATCGACTTTGCGGAGCGCAGGATCGCGCCCAACGAGATCAAGTCGGCGGGCTATGACGGGGTGGTGAACTATGTCTCCGAGTCGCGTCCCGGCGCGAACTTCGAGGCAAAGCCAATCACCCGCGAGTACGCCGACGCGCTACGCGCTGCCGGCCTTCATATCGTCAGCAATTTCCAGTACGGCAAGCCCGGTTGGCCGGCGCCGTCGGATTTCACCCGCGGGTACGACGGCGGCGTGGCAGACGCTCAGACGGCTCAGCGGTTGCACGCCGCGGCCGGGGGGCCCAATTCGGCGCCGATCTTCTTCAGTGTCGATGACAATATCGACCTCAACACCTGGAACAGCGTTGCCGTCGAGTGGTTCCGGGGCATCAACTCGGTACTGGGAGGGCGCACCGGCATCTATGGGCATGCCCAGGCATGCGGGTGGGCGGTCAGAGACAACGTGATCGGCCACTCAACCACGGCGGGACGCCGGTGGGCATGGCAGACGAAGACGTGGTCACACGGGGAACGCGAGCCTGCTGCGGTGCTCTATCAGGCAATTCTCGAGGGTCCCGTCCTGGGCGGCATAAAGGTCGACGTCGACGACGTCCTTGCGGCCGACTTCGGGCAGTGGGCTCTCGATCGCTGACCGCGAGCAGACGCAAAATCGCCCAATCCCGGGCGGATTTTGGGCGATTTTGCGTCTGCTCGCGCAGGCTTTATCGCCCCACGCGAGGGCTGCGGCGTTCCAGCAGAATGACGTCACGCCACCGGCCGTGGTGTTGACCGAGCCGTTCATGTGTCCCGACAACGCGGAAACCCGCGCTCGCATGCAGCGCGAGACTGGCGGCGTTCTCCGGGAACACCCCACATTGCAGTGTCCAGATTCCGGCCTTTTCGCTGGACTCGATCAACGCCTGAAGCAGCAACGACCCGATGCCGTCGCCGCGGGCGGCGCCGGCGACATAGACGCTGTGTTCCACGACCCCGGCGTAGACGGCTCGTGATGAAACCGCTAATGCGGCAACCCATCCCACCACACCTCCGGTGGCGTCGATGGCCACGAAGCGGTGCTGCCGCAGGTGCTCCGCATCGAAGCTGCTCCAGTCCGGTGCCTCGGCTTCGAAGGTGGCGTCCCCGCTGTCGACGCCGTCCTGGTAGATCGCCAACACGGCTTGGGCGTGCGCGGTCGTCATGGGCACAACTCGATAGTCAGCCACGGCGGTGTGATCGCTGCTGACAGTCGGGACGTTGCGCCCAGTCGTCGGCCCAGGCTTGAAGTGGTTTCAGCGCCGCCATCAGCGAGCACCCATGGTCGGTTAGGTGATAGCCGCCGTCGGAATGGTCGACGATCTGTAGCTCGCGCAGCTCCTTGAGGCGGGTGTTGAGCGACCCGGGATTCATCTCCGACGCCGCCTGAAGGGCGCGAAAGGTCAATGGCTCGCCGCGCAATTCCCACAGGACCCGCAGTGCGCCGCGCCGGCCAAGGGCGTCGAGGGCGACCATGATCGGCCGTCCAGAGGCGGATCCCCGTGTTGGTGATCCAATCCGTGGAGTTGGCATGCTTCACATTTTGTAGCATCAGCGCGTAGAGTGCCAACATGGAATGCTACAAAAACCATAGCGCGCGCATTAAACCTGCCGACCCACCCCTGTCCGCCGACATCCAGCAGGCCATCGACGACATCATGCGAGGCAACCCGCCACTGCTGCTGTTCACCACGATGGCCCGGGACCGCCGGTTGTTTTTCAAGTTCTTCAATTCGGGCCTGCTCGACCGGGGACACCTGACGATCCGTCAGCGCGAGATCGTGATCGACAGGGTCACTGCTACATGCGGCGCGGAATACGAGTGGGGAGTGCACGTCAGCGCCTTCGCGGCCAAGGCGGACCTGAGCGAGGAGCAGATCGTCTCGCTGGCCCTCGGTGGGTCTCAGGACGACTGCTGGGATAACGCGGATCGCGTCCTGATCCGACTCTGCGACAGCCTGCACAGCAGCTGCACCGTCGACGACGATCTCTGGGCGCAGTTGAGCACCTATCACAGTGACGACGCGATGCTGGAGCTGCTGATGCTCGCCGGTACCTACCGAATGGTGAGCTATCTGGTGAATTCGCTGCGTTTGCCGCTCGAAAATGGAGCCCGCACCTTCCCGCGCGGGTGAATACTTGGCTGATGGACGATGGCGACCTGTGCGCCGTGGAGTTTCTTCGCGGTGCCGGACGGATTGCCATGGCGCACAGGGGATTTACGTCCTTCAGACTGCCGATGAACAGCATGGGGGCGTTTCAGCAGGCGGCAGAGCTCGCATTTCGTTATATCGAGACGGACGTCCGCGCAACCCGGGACGACGTAGCGGTGATCCTGCACGACCGTCGGCTCCGCCCGCAGTGGGGAGTGTCCGGCGCGGTCGACGAGTTGTCTTGGCGCGACGTTCGTAAAGCCGATTTGGGTGCAGGGGAGCCGATTCCGACCTTGGAAGATCTCCTTACCGCGCTGCCGGACATGCGGATCAACATCGACATCAAGGCGGCGTCTGCCGTCGAGCCGACCGTTGATGTGATCGAACGATTGAACGCCCACGACCGAGTGCTGGTCACGTCGTTTTCCGATCGTCGTCGACGGCGCGCGTTGCGTCTGCTGTCCCGACGGGTTGCCAGTTCGGCAGGCACCGGAGCGTTCTCGGCGCTCTTGGCGGCGAGAACGCGTGCAAGTCGAGCGTATGCGTGGCGCATGTTGCACGACAGCGACTGTGTCCAACTGCCGCCACGGATTGGCGGTGTACCCATCATCACGCCCGGGGGATTGGTTCGGGCTCTGCATGATTCGGGACGCCAGGTGCACGCTTGGACGGTCAACGACCCCGTTGCCATGCATGCACTTTTCGACATCCAGGTGGACGGGATCATCAGCGATCGCGCGGACCTACTTCGTGATGTGCTGGTTGCCCGCGGCGAATGGTGCCCGCTCTAGCGCCGTAATGCACGACACCCCGCGAGCCTTGGCTCACGGGGTGTCGCACGATCGGACTCGCGTGTTACTTGAGATCGAACCGGTCGTTGTTCATGACCTTGACCCAGGCCGCGACGAAGTCCTCGACGAACTTTCCCTGGTTGTCGTCCTGCGCGTACACCTCCACAAGTGCGCGCAGCACCGAGTTCGAGCCGAACACAAGGTCATTCGCGGTCGCGGTCCACTTGCGAGCGCCCGAGGCACGATCGTGGCCCTCATAGACGTTCTCCGCGGTCTCCGACGCCTTCCACTCGGTGCCCATGTCGAGCAGGTTGACGAAGAAGTCGTTGGTCAAGGTCCCGAGTCGGTCCGTGAACACACCGTGCTTGCTGCCGCCGTGGTTGGCGCCGAGAGCACGCAGACCACCCACGAGCACCGTCAACTCCGGCGCGGTCACACCCAGCAAGTACGCCCGCTCGACCAGCAGCTGCTCGAGCGGAGCCTTCTCACCCGGCCGCACATAGTTGCGGAACCCGTCGGCACGCGGTTCGAGGACCGCGAACGACTCCACATCGGTGTTTTCCTGCGAAGCATCGGTACGGCCAGGGGCGAAATGCACCGTGATCTCATAGCCGGCGTCTTTGGCTGCCTTCTCGACCGCCGCCGACCCAGCCAGCACGATCACGTCGGCCAGCGAAATCTTCTTCCCACCGGACGCCGAGTTGTTGAACTCCTGCTGGATCCGCTCCAGCACAGGCAGCACCTTGTCCAGCTCGGAGGGTTCGTTGGCCTCCCAGTTGCGCTGCGGCTCGAGACGCAGCCGCGCCCCGTTGGCACCGCCCCGCTTGTCGGTGCGCCGGAAGCTGGACGCCGACGACCACGCCGTCTTGACCAGCTGCGGAACGGTCAGGCCAGACTCGAGCACCTTGCTCTTCAGCGCCGCGACGTCCTTCTCGTCGACCAGCTCATGGTCCACCGTGGGTACCGGGTCCTGCCACAGTTGCGGCTCGGCAACCCAGGGACCCAGGTACCGCGAAATCGGTCCCATGTCGCGGTGCAGCAACTTGTACCACGACTTGGCGAACGCCTCGGTCAACTCCTCGGGGTGGTCCAGCCAACGCCGCGTGATCGGGCCGTAGACCGGGTCCTCACGCAACGAGATGTCGGTGACCAGCATCGTCGGAGCGCGTCCCGGCCCACCGAACGGGTCGGGGATGGTGCCCGCACCGGCGCCATCCTTGGCCGTGAACTGCCAAGCACCCGCCGGGCTCTTGGTGAGCTCCCACTCGTAGCCGTACAAGGTCTCCAGGAAGGAGTTGTCCCACTTCGTCGGGGTAGGCGTCCACACCACCTCCAGGCCACTGGTGATGGCGTCCTTACCCCGGCCGCTGCCGTAGGAACTCTTCCAGCCAAGCCCCTGTTGTTCGACCGGGGCGGCCTCCGGCTCCGGACCGACCAAATCGGCATCGCCGGCGCCGTGGGTCTTGCCAAAGCTGTGGCCACCCACGATGAGTGCAGCGGTCTCCTCGTCGTTCATCGCCATCCGGCCGAACGTCTCACGGATGTCCACGGCCGCCGCGATCGGATCCGGTTTGCCTTCCGGCCCTTCGGGATTGACGTAGATCAGTCCCATCGTGGTTGCACCGTAAGGCTCCGCGAGGTTCCGCTCGCCGGAGTAGCGCTTGTTGGTGCCCAACCACTCGTCCTCTTCGCCGAAGAGGATCTCTTCGGGCTCCCAGACGTCTTCACGGCCGAACGCGAAGCCGAACGTCTGGAACCCCATCGACTCCAGAGCCACGTTCCCGGCCAAGATGATCAGGTCCGCCCAGGAGATCTTGTTGCCGTACTTCTTCTTCACCGGCCACAGCAGCCGGCGCGCTTTGTCCAGGCTCGCGTTGTCCGGCCAGCTGTTGAGCGGTGCGAACCGTTGCAGACCCTGACCGCCGCCGCCGCGGCCGTCGTGGATGCGGTAGGTGCCGGCAGCGTGCCAGCTCATCCGGATGAACAGGCCGCCGTAGTGGCCGTAGTCGGCGGGCCACCAGTCCTGTGAGGTGGTCATCAGCGAGATCAGGTCTGCCTTGAGCGCGTCGACGTCGAGCTTGGCGAACTCTTCGGCGTAGTCGAAGTCCTCACCGAGCGGATTGGCCTGCGGTGAGTGCGGGTGGAGCAGGGAAACGTCGACCTGGTCGGGCCACCAGTCCCGATTCGTCAGGGGCGCATGCGCCTTCGGCTTGGGCGAGGGGATGGCCGGGTTTTCACTCTCGCTGGTGCTAGCCGTCTTCGTGTCTGCCTGGGGTGGGCGGCTATCGGATGTATCAGATGACACAGCATTCCTTCCGGGTGTTAGTGAATCGGGCTGTGACCACGGTTGTGATCAGGAAACGGCTGTCGAGCAATCAGGACACACGCCCCAATAGATGACTTCGGCCTCGTCGAGAACGAAACCATCCAGGACGTCGTCGGTGTCCGCGGGGGTCAAGCACGGCGCTTCGCCGACAGCACAGTCGATGTCGGCGATGACTCCGCAGGACCGGCATACCAGGTGGTGATGGTTGTCGCCGACGCGGGACTCGTAGCGGGCAACCAGACCAGAGGGCTGGATCCGCCGAACCAGACCCACCGCGGTCAGCGCATTCAGCACGTCGTATACGGCCTGGCGGGAGACATCGGGCAAGCCGAGGCGAACCGCCGAGAAGATTGTCTCGGTGTCGGCGTGTGGATGGGCGTTCACTGCTTCTAGCACGGCGAGCCTGGGCCGGGTCACACGCAGATCAGCCGACCGCAGCTGTTCCGCGTAATCCGTTGAGGACACCTCCCCAATATGCGCCCTTTTCTGGAATCGGTCAAGACTTTGTACAGGACCGTGCGCTGGAGATTTGTGCGGTCAGCGCTTCAGCGCGCTGCCTTGACGCCACTGATCCCAGGTGAGCGTCCAGTCGCCGTTCTGGCCGAGTTTCAATGGTGGTCCGCCGCTATTGCGAACCTCGACGACGTCACCCGGTATCGAGAAGTCATAGAACCATTTCGCGTTGTCGCCGTTGAGGTTCAGGCATCCGTGCGAGGTGTCGGTGTGGCCCTGTGCCCACACCGTCGCGTTGAGTTGGTGCAGATAAATGCCGTCGGTGCTGATTCGGGTGGCGTAGTTGATGGTCTCCCGATATCCGAGACGGGAGTTCTTGGGCAGCCCGAACGTCGAGGAATCCATCACCACGGGGTTGCCCTTGTCGAGCACCGTATAGACGCCTGGCGGAGTCCAGAACGACACCGTCTGCGTACCGATCGTTTCAGTGCCACCCATCCCCATCGACGTGGGCATGGTGCGGACCAGTGCGCCGTTGTCGAAGACGCTGACCAATTTGGTGGCGTCGTCGGCGATCGATATGTGCGCGTCGCCGATCCGGAACGACACCCGGCTATCTTCTTGTCCAAATAGACCGCCACCCAACGAAATTCCATAGATCTTGGCTTCGGCGGTGATGGTGGTGCCTGGTGCATAGTAGTGCTCTGGCCGCCAGTGGGCGTTCTGGTCGTCTGCCCAGAGCCATGACCCTTGGACCGTGGGGTTGGTGGTCACCGTCAGCTGTCGCTCGGCGGCAGCGCGGTCGGCGATCTGCTCGTCGAAGTGGGCGACCACCACCGTCCCGACGCCATACGTCCCGCCCTCCCGTAACGCCGCCTCTGACGTGGTGGTAAACGAAACCTTGGTCTGATTGGACGGTTGCAATGTGGCGAACGACGAGACTTGAGTCGACGCAACGCCGTTGAAGCCGCGGCTGGTGACCGTCAGCGTGTAGGTGCGTCCGTAGCCCAAGGGTGCGGTGGGTTTCCAGACGGTCTGATCCGGAGTCATGACGCCCTCGATCGTTTTGCCGGCGTCGTTGACCATGCGGACATCGGTCAGCGTTCCCGAGGTGGCTTCTACCGCGACATGGGCCACCGGGTCGACGTTGTGTGCGTTGGGGCCGGGCGTGATCCGCACCTGCGCTGGCTCAGCGGGTTTCGAAGGATTGACGACACAGTGTCCGCCCGGGCAATGCGGTAAGGAGGCAATCTGGAACGCGCCGACCACGCCGATGAGGACGAACACGCACAGCAGCAGCCGGCGGAGCCAGCCGTTCTTGGACATCATTGTGGATCACATAGCCAGGGACCTCCGCTCTGAAACCGAGCGGTTGCTCACCCGGCCGGACGGGCAAACGAGAGAGATCATGGCGTAATGGCCGACGACGAAGTGGACAGTCTGTATTTGGTACCGCCGGACGCATTCACAGCGCGGCGCTCCCAGTTGGCCGCGGCAGCCAAGGACCGCGGCGACGCCGACGCCGCCAAACGGATATCTGCGGCGCGCAAACCGACGATGGCGGCCTGGATAGTGAACCGCCTCGCGCTGCAGCACGGAAACACCAAACAGCGGCTGGGCACCCTGGGCGATCGCCTGCGGGCCGCACACGAATCGATGGATGGCGATGCCATTCGGGAGCTGTCCGCCGAGCAGCACGGACTGATCAACAACCTCGCTCAAGCCGCATTCGGGGCAGCCGACGTGAAGAGCCCCTCGGCGGCGGTGCGTGACGATGTGATCGGCACATTGCAGGCCGCGATCGCCGACACCGACGTCAGGGCGCGATTAGGTCGATTGAGCAAGCCCGAGCGGTGGTCCGGTTTCGGCGCGTTCAGCGATGCTGTTCTCCCAGCAACAGTCACAAAGGCCACGACATCGGATGCCGAGCCGGCGAAACGGCGGCTGGCGAAGCTGAGAGCGGCCGTTGCTGCCGCCGAGAGTGCCAAGGCGGAAGCCGACGAGGAACTGTCCGAGCGAAAAGCGGAACGCGCTGCCGCTCAACTGCGTCGAGACGACGCTTTGACAAGCCTGCGAAAGGCCGAACGCGAGCTGAAAGTCGCCGAGACCCGCTATAACAAAGCAAGGCAGGGCAGCCAGGCCGCCGCCGAATCACTGAACGCAGCAAAGGCCCAGCTGAGGCGGGCATAACACGGCTCAGATGGTGTCGGGTCACGTTTCCTGGTGGCGTGCCGGGGTACTAGGCCAGCTGTGACTTCTCTGTGGCTTGCCGATCGAACCGAACCACCTTGGACCCCAAACCAGATTGACGACGGCCCGCTATCCGCCGATGTCATCGTCGTCGGCGCGGGAATCACCGGACTGATGACTGCGGTGCTGCTGGCGCGTGCCGGCAAGGACGTTCTGGTGCTGGAGGCGCGCACCGTCGGTGCCTGTGCCACCGGAAACACGACCGCAAAGATCAGCTTGCTGCAGGGCAGCACCATGTCGAAGATCCTCGCAAAGCATGGCGAAGACACCGCCCGTGCTTACGTGACGGGCAATCGCGAGGGGCAGCAATGGGTGCTCGACCACTGTGCGACACACGGTGTGGCGGTGCAGCGCGAGGATGCCTACACCTACGCGCAATCCAGCAAGGGCGTGGCGTCGGCACGAGCCGAACTAGAGGCATGCCGGGCCGCGGGGCTGCCGGTCGTGTGGGACGACGACGCCGAGGTGCCGTTTCCGTACCACGGCGGCGTGCGACTGCCCGACCAAGCACAATTCGACCCCATGCCCTTCTTGGACTCGTTGGCCGGCGAGTTGATCAAGCGGGGCGGACGGCTGATCGAGCAGACCCGGGTGCGGCGGGTGTCCAGTAAGGGCAAAGGCTTGCGCGCACAAGTCAATACACCCGCGGGGGAGGAGCTCGAGATCGAGGCGGCGCAGATCGTACTTGCCACCGGAATCCCGATCCTGGACCGCGGCGGTTACTTCGCCCGCGTCAAGCCCAGCCGCTCCTACTGCTTCGCGTTCAAAGTGCCCGACGGCAGCATCACCAGACCGATGATGATTTCGGCCGACTCGCCAACGCGTTCGGTGCGCTACGCGCCGTTCGGCGACGGGGAGCGGCTGCTCGTGGGGGGTGCGGGTCACACCGTGGGCCGTGAGAAGAGTCCGGCCAAAGCGCTGGATGAGCTGGCGTCCTGGGCGCGCACACATTACCCGGGCGCAACGCAGACCCACTTTTGGTCGGCGCAGGACTACACCCCGATCGACGAGCTGCCGTACGTCGGCCCCATCTTGCCCAACAACGAAAGCATCTTCGTGGCAACGGGTTTCAACAAATGGGGTATGACGAACGGCGCTGCCGCGGCGCTGGCGCTGTCGAGCCGCATGCTGGGTGGGCGGATGGACTGGTCCAGCGCCTTCGCCAGTTGGAGCCGCCACGAGTTGACGGGTCTGGTGACTGCCATGCAGTCCAACGCCGAGGTGGGATTCAACTTGACCAAAGGCTGGATCACTCCGGCCATGCGCACCGGCCGTCGCAGCCCGAAGAAGGACGAGGGCGGCGTGGTCAGCGGACCACCGTGGCACCTGGAAGCCAGATGCCGGGTCAATGGCACCGAGCACCGTGTTTCGCCGGTGTGCCCGCACCTCGGTGGGATCGTGAACTGGAACGACGCCGACAAGGCGTGGGAATGCCCCCTGCACGGCTCGCGGTTCGCGCCAGACGGCACGCTGCTGGAAGGGCCGGCAACCCGGGACCTCACCGCGGACCGGCGAGCAGACGTGAAAGCTCCCTGAGATTGACGGTTTTGGGGGCTTTTACGTCTGCTCGCTCCCATAAGCCGCGGCTATCTCGGGCGAATCGAGCCAGCCGGAGTATGTCGGCCGCGACGGCCATCCGTCCGGAGAATCGAGCCATTCCTCCTGGCGACCCCACGGCAGGATGTCGATGAGCCCGAATGAATGGCTGAGCTGCTCGGTGCCACGCCCCGTCGTATGCCAGGTGCGGTACACCCTGTCGCCGTCGCGCAAAAACACGTTTACCGCGAAGCCCCCACCGGGCGGTGCGTCCATATCGGCGGAGAACGGGCTGCGCGACGACGAATACCACTCCATCCGATTGCCGACCTTGCGCCGGTAGGCGAGGGCCTCTTCGATCGGCCCGTTGGTGACGATGACGAAGCGCGCGTCGTAGTTGTCGAGGAACTCCAACCGGGTGAACTGCGACGTGAAGCCGGTGCACCCACCGCACTGCCAGTCCGCGCCGTCGGTCCACATGTGGTGGTAGACGACTAGCTGAGCGCGGCCGCCGAACACGTCGACCAGACGGATGGTCCCGCCGGCGCCGATCAGGGTGTAGTCGGGCAGTTCGACCATCGGCAGCCGGCGCCGCTGGGCGGCGATCGCATCCAGTTCGCGGGTGGCCGCCTTCTCTCGTAGGCGCAGTTCGTCGAGCGCGGCGCGCCAGGTCTGGTGATCGACGATTGGCGGCAGGGCATTGGCCTTCGGGGCCTTTGGGGCCTTCGGGGACATGAGATCCACCTTTGCTGTCGGTTGTCCGGTCTCAACGGTATGACTGCCGACGGGTCGTAAATTCATCGTTAAAACGACTTAGCGCCCGATTCACGTTTCAGCGCCAAGGCTTGTACAGTTGGCTGGCGCGTCATAAGTCAAGCGTTAATCGCCAGCACATACCGTATTCAAAGGAATGCGACTATTTGCTGGCTCGCTCGTCGCCGCGCCGCAGAGCATGCCGTCGCCGCAGCCGCGCCGTTGGGGGCCCATTTTGCCGATCGGAGGAATCGACATGGACTTCGCGTTACTGCCGCCGGAGATCAACTCTGCCCGGATCTATGCCGGACCCGGCTCGGGTCCGATGCTGGTCGCCGCGGCGGCCTGGGAGGCACTGGCGGCAGAGCTGCATACGACGGCAAGCGCATATCAGTCCGTGGTCGGCGCATTGACCGCTGGACCGTGGCTGGGCCCGTCATCGGCGGCGATGGCCGCCGCGGCCTACCCCTATGTGGCGTGGGTGAGAACCGCCGCTGTGCAGGCGGAGCAGACGGCCACCCAGGCTCAGGCAGCCGCCGTCGCCTACGAGGCAGCCTTCGCCGAAACGGTGCCGCCTCCTGTGGTCGCAGCCAACCGCACCCTGCTGATGACCCTGGTCGCGACGAACATTCTCGGACAGAACACTCCGGCGATAGCGACTACCGAGGCGCAATACTCCGAAATGTGGGCCCAGGACGCGGGGGCAATGTATGGCTATGCGGGTTCCTCGGCGTCGGCGGCGTCGCTGGCGCCATTCAGCGAGCCGCCTTCGAACACCAACCCGGGCGGGCAGACGGGCCAATCGTCGGCGGTCGCCCAAGCGCTGAACACCACTGCGGGTAAGACGCAGGGCGCCGTCTCGTCGGTACAGCAAACGTTCTCCGCGGTGCCGAACACGCTGAACAGCCTCGCGAGCCCGGCGGCTGCGGCCGACCCGCCCCTGGGCCCCCTTGATCTGCTGGCCGTGCTGGCGAACCTGAGTGGCGTCCTCGTCGATCCGGAAATCGGCGCCGCGGGACTTGCCGTCGGCACGGTGGCTCTTCCCTACGACGTCGGCGGTTACTACGTCGGTGTCCACACCGATGACATCGTGAGTGGTTGGGCGGGAATCGAGGCCTGGCCGGGCACCGCAGCGGCGCCGCCGACGACGTTTCCGGTGATTACCAACCCGGGCTCAGTGTTCGCGGCCAACATGGGCGAGTCGAAGATTCTCGGCGGGATGTCGGTGCCGCAGGGCTGGGCCGCGGCGGCACCGGAGATACGGCCCCTCGCACTGGCGCTGCCGGCAACCAGCGTGGGCGCGGCCGCAGAAGTCTCGGGGGAGGGCGTCGGCAGCCTGTTCGGTCAGATGGCCGTGGCAAGTATGGCCGGTCGGGCGATGGCCGGCACCGGCGGCGCGGGTGACCCTGGTC
This sequence comes from Mycobacterium sp. NGS41, assembly GCF_059812725.1. Classification (NCBI taxonomy): domain Bacteria; kingdom Bacillati; phylum Actinomycetota; class Actinomycetes; order Mycobacteriales; family Mycobacteriaceae; genus Mycobacterium; species Mycobacterium sp. NGS41. The sequence continues at coordinate 19,458 of NZ_JCALDF010000045.1, read as the reverse complement.
GCCGGGAACGGGTCGGAGCGCCGACGTCCAAGCCGACGGAGCCCCGTGAGGGAACCGAACAGCGTGAACCAAAGACGACGCGTGAATCAACGGAACCGACCGAGCCCACGGCGTCGCCGCAGGGTCTGGCCGGTGGCCCGATCACCAGCATCGCCGCCGAACTACGTGAATTGGCTTCCCTGCGCGACGCGGGAATCCTCACCGACGAGGAATTCAACGAGCAGAAGAAGCGGCTGCTGCCGCACTGACCGCAGCCAGCACAAGCTTAGTTAGTCGAATCGCTTCTGCCGCACGCAGTCTCGTGTAGGCGGCGTCGCCATCAATGCGCGACGACCTGCGGGAGCTGTCCACGTGCATCCTGCTGCGCCCGGCTTTTCGAGATGTCGAATATCATCTGATCGGCAATTGTTTGGAACCTGACGATTAGGTGTAACAGATACCGACCGGCCCCAATTCACTAAGGAGAACGATGAGGCGAATTGCACCCGCCACGATCGCGATGGCCATGCTCCTCTTCAGCGGATGTTCAGCTTCACAGGTCATCAACACAGGTGGCGACACGAAGTGCAAAGACTTCACCGCGCAGGACGAGAAGAAGCAGAATGAGGAAGTCAGCAAGATGCTGAAGGACAAGAGCGGTGCTGAACCGAACAATCTGGAGATTTCGACTACGCGCGCGTCAGTGACGCTTTACTGCGGAACCGTCGGCAAGCCGGACAGCAAGATCTCGGAGGCGCCGCACGGCTGACGACTCAGCTCAGCGCCAATCGCCTCAACGCCACTTGATGCCGCACCCGATCGACGGCCGTTGATCGGAGTCGACCGGCCGCCCGTCGAGTACGGCGTCGACGGCCGCGCGCACGTCAGCGCCCGTCACCGGAAGCTCATTCTTGGGACGCGAGTCGTCGAGTTGGCCGCGGTAGACAAGTCGACGCTCACCGTCGAACACGAAGGTGTCCGGGGTGCAGGCTGCGGAGAAGGCCCGGGCCACGTCCTGGGTCTCGTCATAGAGGTAACGGAATGTCCAGCCATGACGGCGTGCCTCGGCGACCATTTGATCGGGCCCGTCTTGCGGGTAGGTAACGACGTCGTTGCTCGAGATGCCGACCATCGGAACGCCTAGACCAGCAAGGTCCCGGCCGAGCGCGGCGAGCCCGCCGGCGACGTGCTGGACGTACGGGCAGTGATTACAGATGAAGGCGACGACGAGCGCGGGACCCGTCAGCTCCTCGAGGCTGACGGTAGCGCCTGTTGCGGGCTCGGGCAGCGTGAACGACGGCGCGGGAGTGCCCAGGGCGAGCATTGTCGACTCGATGGCCATGTGCGCCAGAGTACCGAGTCCTAACCTTGAGTTCGCTTCTGCAGCGCTTCAGGGTTCGCGATGCGAATGGGCGTTCCGTTCAGCCATGCCACGATGGCTTCCACGCTGTCTTCGTAGAAGGCACCGAGCATTTCGCGGGTGACGTAGCCGAGGTGCGGGGACAATGTCACGTTCGGAAGTCGCCTCAGCGGGTGGTCGGGAGGCAGCGGTTCGATGTCATAAACGTCGAGTCCGGCCCCGGCGATGCGCTCAGCCCGAAGCGCGGCAATCAACGCGGCCTCGTCGACGATCGGGCCCCGGGACGTGTTGATCAAGTAGGCATGTGGCTTCATCAGTGCCAGCTCGGGTTCAGCGACCAGACCTCTCGTGCGCTCTGAGAGGACCAGGTGGATGGAGACCACGTCGGCTTCTTCGAACAGTGTCGCTTTGTCGACCCGGCGCGCGCCGACCTCTGCCGCGGCCCCCTCGGTCAGGTTCTGGCTCCATGCAATGACTTCCATGCCAAACACTTTCGCGTATTCGGCCATGCGTCTGCCGACCCTGCCGAGACCGAGAAGCCCGAGCGTCTTGCCCGACAAAGTCAGACCCATGGTGGTCTGCCAAGCACCGTCGCGCATGCGCCGATGTTCCTCGGCCAGATTGCGCACCGTTGCGATCATCAACCCCCAGGCCAGTTCCGGAGTGGCGTCGCGGACCGCGCTGAATCGGGGATTGGCGAAGTCTGAGTGGGCGACCAGGATCCCGCGTTCGCTGGCCGCGGCCATGTCCAGGTTCGGCAGGTTCCTGCCGACGATGGTGATCAGTTTCAGGTTCGGCAACCGCTCGATCAGCGTGCGCGGTAACGCCATCCGCTCGCGCAGCGTGCAGACCACATCGAATGGCCGCAACGCGGCCACAGCCTCCGCCTCAGCGAGGTGGCGGTCGAAAACGGTTACCTCGGAGCGCATTTGCACTGGCGTCCAGTCCGCAAGGCGAAGGGCCATGCCCGCGTAGTCGTCGAGTATCGCCACCTGGGGCATGCCGTCTCCGTTCGCCGTCCGACAGCTTTCTACGACACGCGAACCTTAGCGCGGCCCGAAAAAGCTGGAACCGTCCGCGTCCGGCTGAATCTAGCCCGCTACCAAACGTCCTCAGCACGAGAAGTACCGAATTCACGGAGGTGAAAGTCGTCATGTTCGAACTTATACTGTTCGCTCACCTCGTCGCTAAGCCGCACGCGCCTCAAGCGTTGGTCGAATAGCTTGTATTGCAACGCGTTTCAGGCATAAATTTGCCCAAAGTCGCACTCGCCGAACTTGCGGGGCGTTGCTGAGTTAGTCGCGGGGCGAGCCCGGGTATCTTCCCGAGGATGGGATGGGTAACGGTTCACGCGGTGGCGATCGTGTCGGGTTTGCTCGCCGCATTTTGGGCCGCGGTGGGCATTGTGGTTCGGCAGCGAGCGGCACAAGCAGTTCCCGGTGACGAGGCGCTCTCAACGGCGATGGCGACGACCTTGGTTCGTCAACCGTTATGGTGGGCGGGAACGGTTGCGTCCGTTGCCGGCTACGTATTTCAGGCGCTGGCGCTGGCTCACGGATCTCTACTGCTGGTCCAGCCGTTGCTGATGTCGGCGCTGTTATTCGCTATGCCGTTGAGCGCACGGCTTTCGCGGCAACGCGTCAGTTGGGCCGACTGGGGTTGGGCGATGCTGCTGACGGCAGGGCTTGCTGTTTTCGTGCTCGTCGGCCAGCCCCACGAGGGCCATAACAGACCCCCGATACCAGCGTGGACCCTCGCGCTGGCGATCACGGTGCCGCTGGTGATCGTCTGCGTCGCGGCGGCCCACCGCACCGTCGGCCGCATACGCGCCACGTTGCTCGCCATTGCGGTTGCGGTCCTGCTCGGGATGATCGCGGTCTTGACCAAAATCTGCACACACCGCTTCGCTCTTGGCGGATGGCATGAACTCCTCACCGTCCCTGCGCCTTACCTGCTCGTTGCATTGGCGGTGACGGTCACTGTGGTGCAGCAGTCGGCGTTTCACGCCGGCGCATTACAGACGTCCGTACCGATCATGTTGGTGGGGGAGCCGGTCGTCGCGGTTCTACTGGGGGTTGTCGTCCTTGGTGAATATCTGACGGCAAGAGGCCCGGTTGCGCTGGTCCTCATAGCGGCCATCTTGGCGATGCTCGCCGCCACCATCGCACTGGGTCGAGATCAAGCCCCTGCTGCAGGCAATTCCGGGCAGCTGGAGCATTCTCCGTCGGACGCTGCCCTACGCATCGACTGACGAGTGAGGAGCTGCCCAGCAGCTCAAGCTCCGGCGAACCACGCGGTCGTCAGCGCGCGCGTCTCAGGCGGTGGGAACTGGGCGCCCGGGGCGCCCAATTGGCCGACTTTGACCGTCCACACCGGCCCCGAGCGGTCGATGCACGTCCCGGCGCCCTGGCTGGGCAGCCACAGAACGTCGACCTTTCCGCCGCACCAGTAGACGCCGACATACCCGTCGTCGCGCCCACCCCAGGAACCGCCGTTGCGGAATTGGCAACGCGTGCCGTCGTCGAGCAGCAGCGCGAACGGGTCTGGTGCAGCGGGGTGCTGCACCGGCGGGAGTTGACCGTCGTATGTCACGCGATGCAACAGCTTGTCCCATGGATTGTTCATGCATAGAAGGGATCCGGGCGTCGACGCCCAGCAGGTACCCGCACCGGCCGCGCTGGGCGAGCAGTAGTAGACGTTGTCGGCCACCGCCGACGGCGACGGTGTCGTGCAGTTGCTGGCCGTCGCGACATTTCCCTGCGCCGGCTCCTCCCGGTAGCCGTTGATCGGCTGGCCATCGGGCCCGACGGCCACCGTGGTGATCACCTCGGTGGGCGGGGGATCAGCGGTCGCGGGTCCGGCCGCTGAGACCGCAGCCAGAGCTATCGCCGCAATCGGCACTGCGACAACTCGCGAAACAACGTCCACCCCCCAAAGTTACCTGGCGAGCAGACGTAAAACCCCCCAAAACCAGTGGTTCTGGGGGGCTTTTGCGTCTGCTCGCCAGCGGGTTAGTGGGCTTGACCGAGCCGGTTCGCCGCGAAGGTCGCAGCCTGGTTAGTCATACCGGACTCGATATAGGAAACATGCGCGATTATGTTCCCGCCCCCGGAGCAAATTGGGTCATCGGGCGCGCACAGGCTGATGGTCTTGCCGCCGTACAGCGGGCTGATCGCCGGCAGCGGCCCGCCGCCCCACAACATGCTCGAGAAGTTACTGGTCGGCTCGCCGAACAGGGCGACAGCGGCAACATGGTCGGCCACCGAAGCCGGCAGCTGCGTGCTGGACAAATTGATCACGGTCGCGCCCTGGGAATACCCACCGAGCACGAGCTTGGTGTTCGGGCAGCTGGCGACGGTGTTCTGGATGTATCCGCTCGCGTCGTCGGCGCCGGCCGTCGCACTGTGGTGGTAGTCGTCGTTCGCCGGATAGTTGACCGCGTAGACCCCGACGGACCTTCCCTGAGCCTGCGAGGTAAGCGAGTCGACGAAAGCCTCGCCGATATTGCCGAGGCCAGGGTCCTGATGAGTGCCGCGAGCGAAGACCACCGCGACGTCGGAGCACGGATCGGCTGAAGCGGCAGGACTGAACAAGGGCGCGCTCAGCAGCGCCCACGTCGTCACAACCAGGACACCAACGATGCGGGCAAGACTGCGTTCAATCATGTGCAAATGCTGACATACCGCCGACGGCGGCCTCTCACAGCCCTACATCTGCGCCCAAACGACCTTGTCCTGCAGGTAGGTCTCGATGCCGGCTTTGCCTGATTCGTAGCCCCATCCGGATTGCTTGTATCCGCCGAAGGGCATGGAGTGGTCGTACTGCATCTGGCAGTTCAGGCCGACGGTTCCGGCCTTGAGACGCTTGGCCAGCCGATGCGCCCGGCCGAGGTCTTTGGTCCATGCGGTTGCGGCCAGTCCGTAGGTGCTGTTGTTGGCCAGAGCGACGGCTTCGTCCTCGTCCTCGAACGGCAGGATGGTCACGACGGGCCCGAAGATCTCCTCTTGGAAGAGCCTGCTGGAGTCGGGATCGACATTGGTGACGACCGTCGGGTGGACGAAGTAGCCCTTGCGGTCCAGGCGATGGCCGCCGGTGACGATCTCGACGCCATCGGACTTGCCCTGGTCGATGTAGCCCAGGACACGGTTGAGCTGCTTCTGGCTGATCAGCGGGCCGCTCATGGCGCCGTCTTCCTTCGGGCCGCCGAGCTTCAGGGTGTTCGCAATCGTCGCGATGCCTTCCACCACCCGCTCATACACCCCGCGCTGCGCGAAGATGCGCGAGCCGCATACACAGGCCTGTCCGGAGTGCACGAACGCGCCAAATGCCGCCAGTGTCATGGCTTTGCGCAAGCTGGCGTCGTCGAAGATCAGCACGGGGGACTTACCCCCGAGCTCCAGCGTCACCTTCTTGAGGTTGCTGCTTCCGGCGGCGTGCACGATTTCCCTGCCGACTTCCGTCGAGCCGGTGAAGGCGACTTTCTCGACATCAGGGTGTGCCGTGATGGCCGCACCGGCCGTGTGACCGTAACCGTTCACCAGATTCACCACGCCGTCGGGCACACCCGCTTCGGCCAGGATTCTGTTGAGCACCATCGCCGAAAGCGGTGTCTCCTCTGCGGGTTTGACGACGCTGCTGCAGCCCGCCGCCAGCGACGGTGCGAGCTTGGCGCAGAAATTGAACACCGGTCCGTTCCACGGGAAGATCAGGCCGACAACGCCGTAGGGTTCCCGCAGGGTGTAGGCGTGCATGTGGGAGTCGACACCCGTCAAACCTCCGGTGTTCACGTCGCGCGCAATACCGTCGATCTTGGTGCACCAGCCCGCGTAGTAGCGGAACCACTCGCCGCCGACTTTCACCTGCATCTCAGCCTGGGCCGGATACATGCCGGCGTTGAGCATTTCGAGCTCGGCGAGCAGCTCGGCGTTGTCGTCGATAAGGCCGGCGACCCGCCACAACACCTTGGCGCGGTCGTAGTCGGGTAGACCAGACCACACGCCCGCCTCAGCGGTCGATTTCGCGGTCGCGACGGCGTCGTTGACCGCATCGGGTCCACAGTCGGTGAACTCGGTGATCTGTTCCTCGGTGGCGGGATCGATGACCGGGATCACGTCGCCGGTACCAGGTCGTTCACGCACCTCGTCCAGCACCGACTGCACCGCCATGACGACTCCTTTTCGCACCCTATCGCCTCTGCCGCGACTGAATTCGTGGCCGAAGTTACGCGCTTAACCTCACCGTGTCTACCTGCCCGATCCGGCTAGCGACGCATCGCAATTGCTTACCTTCCTGCAAACCTGGCGCCGCAGTGGAAGTATCGCGAGAGTGGCCACAAAAAAACCGCAGACCATCTCTTACCCGGCGCCCGGCTCACGTCCCCGCCGCCACGACGCTGATCCGCTCGATCCCCACGTCATCGTCCTGTTCGGTGCGACAGGCGATCTGGCCAAACGCAAGCTGATCCCCGGTCTGGCTTACTTGGACCAGTCCGAGCTTGCGCCGAATATCGAAATCGTCGCGACGTCGCTGGAAGACATCTCCGACGACGAGTTTCGGGAACTCGCCAAGGAAGCGATCGACTCGTTCGGCACGCACAAGCTCAGTGACGAGCAGTGGGCCAACTTCGCAAAAATCGTCACTTATGTGCCGCAGGGTGCCGGACCCGAAGCTCTTGCCGACGCGGTCGCTGAAGCGGAAGCCAACCTGGGATCGAAGGTGAAGCGACTGCATTACCTGTCGGTCCCCCCCAAATCGGCACGCGACGTCATCACCATGCTGCGTGACGCCAAACTCGTCGAGCGGTCCCGGGTAGTTATGGAGAAACCGTTCGGCACCGACCTGGCCAGCGCAGTGTCGCTCAACGACTTCCTGCACGAAACATTCGAAGAGTCCCAGATCTTCCGCATCGACCACTTCTTGGGGAAGGAGGCAGCACAGAACATTCTCGCGTTCCGCTTCGCAAACGGCCTCTTCGAGCCGATCTGGAACCGCAACTTCATCGACCACATCCAGATCGACATTCCCGAAACCCTCGGTTTGGATCAGCGGGCCGACTTCTACGAGAGCACTGGCGCCTACAAGGACATGGTCGTGACCCACCTGTTTCAGGTGATGGCGTTCGTCGTGATGGAGCCGCCGACCGCGCTTGAACCGCGCGCCATCAGCGAAGAGAAGAACAAGGTGTTCCGGTCGATGCTGCCGGTCAAGACGTCGAATGTGGTGCGCGGCCAGTACAGCGGTTACCGCAAAGAAAAGGGAGTGGCAAAGGATTCCGACACCGAGACGTTCATCGCGCTCAAGGTCGGCATCGACAACTGGCGGTGGGCCGGTGTACCGATCTATCTCCGCACCGGCAAGAAAATGGCCGAGGGCATCCGCGTCATCTCGATCGCCTTCAAAGAGGCTCCCCGAACCATGTTCCCGCCGGGGTCGGGGGTTGGGACGCAAGGTCCGGATCACCTCACGTTCGACCTCGCTGACAACTCGAAGGTTTCATTGTCTTTCTACGGAAAGCGACCCGGGCCCGGAATGAAGCTCGACAAATTGTCGATGCAGTTTTCTTCGCAGGAGATCGACACGGTGGCCGATGTGCTGGAGGCCTATGAGCGGCTCATCCTCGACGCGATGCGTGGCGATCACACCCTGTTCAACACCGCCGAGGGCATCGAATCGTTGTGGGAACGTTCGGAGCAACTGCTCACCGATCCGCCGCCGGCCAAGATGTATCAGCCCGGGACGTGGGGGCCCAACGCCATTCATCAGTTGATCGCGCCCAATGCGTGGCGGCTGCCGTTCGAACGGGAATGGCGCGAGGCCAATCGCCAGTAGGCCCCGCCGGCACCTTCAGTCGGGGATGTAGTCGAACTCGTCGGGATGAGCTCCGGTGCGGCCGGGCTCACCGCGATCCAGGCCGGTGATGGCGTCCATGTTCTCTTCGGTCAGGTCGAAGTCGAAAATCTGGTAATTCTCCTTCATACGCTCAGGGTGCACCGACTTCGGAAAGACGATGTCGTCCCGCTGAATGTGCCAGCGAAGCACCACCTGCGCGGGCGACTTGCCCAGCGACTTCGCGATCCTGTTTATGACCTCGTCGTCGAGCACCTTGCCTTGTGCGATCGGTGACCACGCCTCGGTCTCGATCCCGTGTTCGCGGCCATAGACCCGTACCTGCTCGTTGCAGAAGTACGGGTGCACCTCGATCTGGTTGACTGCGGGCACGGTCTGCGAACCGTCGGAGATTAGCTCAAGATGCGCCATCTGGAAGTTCGAGACCCCGATGCTGCGGGCCCGCCCGTCGCTGGCGAATTCCTCGAGCGTGTTCCAGGTAGACAGGAAATCGCCGTCGTACAGCGTGGGCAGGGGCCAGTGAATAAGGAAAAGGTCGACGTAGTCCGAGCCGAGCGCGGACAGAGTCGCATCAAACGCCCGGCGCGCATCGTCTGGGCGGTGAAACCCATTGTTGAGTTTGCTGGTGACGAACACGTCGCCGCGGTCGAGTCCCGCGTCACGAATGCCTTGGCCCACTTCCTTTTCGTTGCCGTACATCTCCGCGGTGTCGATGTGGCGATAGCCCACCTCGAGAGCGGCACGAACTGCGGCGGCAGTTTGATCGGGCTCAATCTGAAAGACACCGAACCCCAGCTGCGGGATGGAGTTCCCGTCGTTGAGGGCGATTGACGGAACAGTGCTCATGCGTTCAGCCTTTCAGGTCCATTGGGCGATTCTGACTGGGATGCCCACTTCTGCCGCTAACCCAACGCCGATCGTCCGGGACGCCCCGCCGTAGTCGACGGGAACCGGTCTACGAGAACATGAACGAACTTGACTACAGAAAGTGACGCCATGGCACCGACTCTGCGCCCGCGCCGATCCGCCCTCTATCTGCCCGGCAACAACGCCCGGGCATTGGAGAAGGGGAAAACGTTGCCCGCGGATGTGTTGATTTTCGACCTCGAGGATGCCGTTGGACCCGACGCCAAAGCCGACGCGAGGGAACGGGTGTGCGCCGCCGCCTCGTCCGGAAACTACCGACCTCGTGAGGTCGTGGTGCGCATCAACGGCTTGGGCACCGACTGGCACGACGCCGATCTGGCCGCTGCGGCCGATTCGGGCGCCCACGGGGTGCTCGTGCCGAAAGTGGAGTCAGGCGACCAGGTCCAGGCGTTGGTCACCACCCTCGACACGCTCGATGCACCGGAATCTTTGCAGTTGTGGGTGATGATCGAAACGCCCCGAGCCTTTCTGCGGGCTGAGGAAATCGCCTCTGCCAGCGATCGTTTGGCTGGGCTGGTGGTCGGCACCAACGACCTCGTGAATGATCTGCACGCACTGCACGTGGCCGGACGTGCACCGATTGTGCCCGCCTTGGCCTTGGCGGTGTTGGGCGCGCGGGCGGCCGGAAAAGCCGTCTTTGATGGCGTGTTCAACAACATCGCTGACGAAGCCGGCTTTCAAGCGGAAGCTCGACAAGGTCGCGAGATGGGCTTCGACGGCAAGACCCTGATCCATCCGTCCCAGATCGCGCCGGCCAATGATGTCTTTGGTCCGACGCGAGACGAGCTGGCTGACGCCCGCAAGATCGTCGCGGCCTACGAGGAGGCCAGCGCCGCGGGCAGCAGTGTCATCACGGTCGACGGCCGCATGATCGAAAGCCTGCACGTCCGAGAGGCGCAACGGATCCTGGCCCTAGCCGACCTCATCGCCGAAATGGAATGAGTCGGTTCGTCGCGGCTAGGCTTTACCGTTCCGCTCGATCCACTGGCTGAGCGCATCCTCGAGCGCCGTTGAGACTCCCACCCCGGCAGCGTCGGCCGCCTGCTCGAAGCGCTCGACCAAATCCGTCGAAACTGAGGCACTCAGCTTGGAACGTTCCGGTTTCGGCTTCGGCGGCGGGGAGACCGGCACATGTCGCGAGGCGCTCGCGTCCATGGTTTCGCGCAATGCCGGTATTTCGTCCAGTAAGCGGGCGAGATCATCGCGCTCGATACGCAGCACCTCGGCCGGGCCGGTCGTCGTTACGGTCGCGGAACGCAATTTCCCACGGCGCAGCGCAGATTCGCCGATCACCTCGCCCGCGCCCAACATGGCAATGCGGTCGTCGCCGACATACACGCCTACCTCGCCGCTGAGCATGATGTAGCAGGAATCCGACGGAGTCTGCTCCTGAATCAGTGGCCATGGCGCGGACCGCGAAATGTGATGTGCCGATCCGACGAGAAGCTCTAACTCATCGTCCGAGAACTTGTCGAATGTGGCGAATTCGCGTAGCCGACGGGCGTCTTTTCCAATTCCTTGCTCGTCTACCTTCATGGTTGGCTCCTGAGCGCGATGTGAACCGTGACATCGAGGAGCCTAACGCGGAAATTGCGTCAGGACGGGCGGAATAGCGGCTGCGAATACGCGTGGTCGCGGGCAGCCGACGATCGGCTCAGCTTTCCGTGTTCGGCGTGGGACTCTGCGCGGACTCCCACTTTGCCTGCAGTGACGTCCTGACGACGTCGCCGGCGTCAAATTCGAGTTGAAAGGTTTCACCGCCATCGTCTTGGAGCGTGACGAGATACCCTGCGTCCGCGACGTCCTTGAACACCACTTTGTAGGACCGTTCACCACCGCCGCGGACGATAACGATGATGTCGCCGGGAGCGACGTCGTCGATCCGGGCGTTCCCGGAGACTTCAGACATGTCGTCGACGGTAGTCGATACGCAGTCGACGGCCACTAGGGCCTGTCGGCGCTGTCGGCGCTGTCACGTATCGGCCCGCTAAGCCGTCTAGCGATTGAGGACGAAAACACTCATTGCGAAAGGCGGGATCATGAATCGCTCGGGCGCGCTGGCGCGGACATACCTATATGCGGTGACGGGACTGGTGGGGCTGACGACCGCTGGGATCGGGATCTGGTGTCTCGTCGGCCCACGCTCATTCGCCGCCGCTGTCAACTTCGAGACACATCTGCACTTCCTGCACGACGTCGGCGCGTTCCAGCTAGGGCTGGGCATCACGCTGCTGCTCGCGCAGATATGGGCCGACGCGTTGGCCACCGCACTCGCGGGATTCATCGTGGCGAACACTGTGCACACGGTGAACCATGTGATGGACCTCGACCTCGGTGGTTCGGTCGCTCAAGCTTGGACGCTGGGCGCGATGTCAGTGGCCCTGGTTGTGGCCTTCGTGCTGCGGCTGCACCAACTCGGCTATGTGCTGGGCAGGGTCGGCGCCGCGGCAGACCAGACGCTGGCGCCGTTCGTACGGCAGAAGACCATCAGCCTCACTACGTTTCGCAAAGACGGCACTCCCGGTTCCAGTCCGATAAGCATCGTGGTCGACGGCGACCGCGCATACTTCCGCAGTTTCGAGCGGGCAATCAAAGTGCGCCGTATCCGTCGGGATCCACGCGTCGAATTCGGCCCGGCCACCGGATCCGGCAAGCCGACGGGATCCGTACAACCCGGCTGCGTGCGCCTGTTAGATGGTGCTGAATATCGGCGGGCCGCACGTCTGCTGCGGCAGAAGTATCCCGTCCTGCATGGCGTGCTGGTGCCCACGGCCCACCGACTGATGCAGTCCAAGTTCGGCCACACGGTACATGCGGAATTGATTCCGTCGTCTGCCGCACGCTGACGAGAAGCTAACGCGCCAGCCGCCGGAAGAGGGCGGTAGGGAAACCTAGCCCTTAATCCGGCGGCTCCGACTCTGAGCCCTCGGTGGCAGCTTGTTCGCGATCGCTTGGTTTGCCGGGAACGCCTTTAGCCTCGCGTTCACCGGCGACCTTCTCGTCGAGCCGATCCACGATGCTTTCCAGCTCTTGCGCACGGGTGAAGTTCTCATTTTCGGGTTTCGTCATCATCGCTCCCATCGGCTTCACGTTCTCGGGCAGCGACCTTCATCGATGCGAGCCCGTGGCAGTCTCATACCCTGACATCGCTTACTAGAACCTTTGTCGGCTTGCATTGGTTTTGCCGCAACCCGTCGGCGATGTATTCGGCTGTGCGGCCTAAGAATTCGCTCCGCTCTCGGTAGGCCCAGCGAAGGTGCCCGAAGGACAGCAAACCGGCGGCCGTTCCAACCGATCCGGGCGCGCGCATCAGGCGAGCTCCAGTTTGAGGTAGGCATGGATGGTTGTCTGCCCTGCAGTGGTATAGATGCGCACCAGATCGGCCAATCCGTTGACCACATGCAGTCCGCGCCCGCGAATTGTGTCGCTGTCATACGGTCGCCGCCCCGCGAGCGGGTCGTCGAGGTAGCCGTTGTCGCGCGCCTCGCAAATCAGATGACCATCGTGCTGCCACAGCGCGAGCCGGCATGGCGCGCCACTCTGTTGAAGACCACTGGTCGCCAACTCGTTGGCGATCAACTGCAAATCGATTGTTACGTGCGACGGCAAGTCGAACCACTGCCCATACACCGCAGCGAACTGGCGAACCCCGCTCAGGTCCGCGAGCTCGCTCACGGTATAGGTAACCGCCATTGAGCTGCTGGCCAGCGGACGGTTGTAACGCTCCCAAACGGCAGTCGGCGCGAACGCGAGGCTGTCCTGCTGGGGCATTCCGGCCTGCCACAGCACCGGGTGTGTGATACGAGCATCGGCGATCACCGTGGGGTCGAGCCGCGTGACGTCGTAGGGGCAGAGCACGGTCAGGTCGCGTCCGGCGAACGCGTTGTTGATCAACGCTTCATGCTGCACGCATGCGGGATACTCCGCCTCCGATCGGCCCGGCCAGATTGGCTCGCCGATCATCCCGACCGACTGTGGGGCGTGCCTCTGCGCAAAAGCGCTGAGCACACCGCCAAGGATTCGGCCGGGATTGCGGCCCGCATCTGTCATGTCGGCCATGGTGATCTCGGCCGCGGCAGGGCCTAGGGCGTCGCGCAGCAATGTCAGGTTTGGTCCCGGTACTGCTACCAGCAGTGGGCGACCAGCCTCCAGCCCTTCGGTGATAAAAGGCAGCAGACCGTCCAAATACTCTTGCTTGGATTGATAGAAGAGCGCGGGATGCAGGAAGGCACCGAGGTCGAGTTGTGCAGACGTCGTCATGTCCACGCTCCCGCGAATAGATCAGCTGCATCAAGGCCACACGTATTGACCCCGCCGCTTCCAAAGTGCAGCATCCGCCCCGAGGCTTAGACCGCTGGATAGAAGACTACGCCCGCCATCGGTGTGAGTGAGTTAGCGAGATGGCAACCCGGCGGCAGTCATCAGGGGAGGGGGTCAGCTAGCCGGCGAGGTCGCGGGCGACTATCCGAGGCGACAGCGACATCATCAGCGGGCCATCGGGGCCGCCGGTGAAGGTCAGTTCCCGTCGCAACCGTTGGCCGGGTAGCAGGTCGAGCTCAAACCGCTGGGCTAGCGTGGCGATGGCGAGGACGGCTTCGAGATTGGCAAATCCGGACGCGACGCACATGCGCTTGCCGGCGCCGAACGGAATATGTGCCCTGCGCAGCGCCGGGTCGAAGTTGTCCTTGAGGAAGCGCGCCGGGTCGAAGGTGCTTGGGTCCTGCCATACCCGCGGGTTGTGGTGCACACCATGGATGAGGATCGCGACATGAGTGCCCGCTTTGATCGGGTAATCGCCGAGCACGTCGTCGGATCTGGCCACCCGGGCCAGCCCCATGATGGGCGGGTACACGCGCATCGCCTCCGCCACTACCGCCTGAGTCCACGGCAGGTTGTCGACGTCGGCGGCGGTGGGTTTGCGTCCGCCGAGCGCCTCGTCGAGTTCGCGACCCAGCCGGGCACGTGCCGCCGGGTCTGCGAGAGGAGATGCCAGGTCCAGGCCAGCGCGGCGGCGGTGGTTTCGAAACCCGCGCCCAGGAAGGTCATCAGTTCGTCGCGGATCTCCACATCGGTGTAGCGGTAACCGGTTTCGGGATCCTCGGCCGCGATCAGCAAGGCCAGTAGATTGTCGGTGCGGTCGATCGTCCCGCTGCGCTAGTCGGCGATCAGCCCGTCGATGAATCGCTCGATGCGGCGCAGGCCGCGCATGGTACGAGGCGCCGTAACGCTGGCGCCAAGGCGAAGCGCGTTGATGGCCAGCCTCGGTGAGCGTGCCGCGAGCGGGGCAGGACCATGCCGGCCGAGGCGATCAGCGAACCAACGCAGCGGCCGAGCCACTCCGCCCATGAAACCGTATCCGAATAACGTGAGTAGCCGAGCGAAGTCGAGCCGCATACGTTCGGCTAGCTCCCCAGTGAGATCGATGCCGAACATGGTGCGGGCAATGATGTCCATTGTCAGGTAGTTCATCTCGGCCGCGACGTCGATCGGGCGCCCGGCCTGGGCGTGGGCTTGCCAGCGTTCGCAGGCGTCCACGGCGGCCGCGGTCATTTGCGGGGCGAGGCTATCAACTTGGCGCTTGGCGAAAAGCGGCTGAACCAACCGGCGATTACGTTGCCACAGTTCGTCATTGAGGTCGGTGACCAAACCGCGACCGAACGCGACGGCGAGCAGGTCGTATTCGGCGTTCTTGGCGTAGTTGTCCTGGTTGGACACCAACACGTGTCGGGCGATGTCGGGATTGCGCACTATCAGGAACTTCGCCAGCGGCGCGCGGGCCACCACTATGTCGTCCTGTCCGGGCAACTGGGCAGCGAAGTCATAAATGGTGTGTCGGTAACCGGCCCAAATTGCCTTGAGCGCCAACTGCCACGACCGCAACCAGCCCACCCGCGTGTGATGCCATCGCACAAAAGCGGGCGTCCAACGCGGGGGATACAGTTCTGCGCGATTGCTCATCAACGGACCTCGCTCCGCTAATCGAAACCTAGACGCGATACCGCTGGTACCGGGTACTTAGAAAACACCGTACCGCGGGTACCGCATACACGCTAGGCCGAAAATCCGCTCGGCCTAGGCCAGCGGATGCCGCGCGGCACGGTCGGTTTTACCGGTTCCCGCA
The DNA here is from genome assembly GCF_059812725.1 of Mycobacterium sp. NGS41. NCBI lineage: Bacteria > Bacillati > Actinomycetota > Actinomycetes > Mycobacteriales > Mycobacteriaceae > Mycobacterium > Mycobacterium sp. NGS41. The sequence continues at coordinate 4,225 of NZ_JCALDF010000045.1, read as the reverse complement.
TCCGGGTAAAGCTGTGAATATCAGCCTGCACGACAGGAGAGGAAGGACCGATGGGCGACACCTCCCGCGATCCACTCGACGAACAACGGACGAGCCGCCCGCGCGTCGGGCAAGCACTGAAAAATCCGGCCAAAGCCGGCGGGATACTTTTGGTCGCCATCGGGGTGGTGGCCCTCGCCATCTGCCTGTTCAGCTTCGCCCAGGGATACGTTGGCGTCGGAATCGCCTCAGCCGCCGTATCGTTGCTGTTGGCCGGCGCAGGGCTGGCCTGGTTGGCGAGGGAAGCAAAGCGCCTCCGCGAACTTGAAAGTCAGCGAAACACCAACCCCCGCGGCCCAGTTGCCTGACCGACTCGCGTGGCTCAGTCGATTTAAGACACGGGCAATTGCAGGTACGAAGCGTGTGATCCGCCCGTGTGGATGACGTGTTGGCCGAGTTTTGTGGCAGGTATTCGCGATTTCCGGGCATCATGGGGCCGAACAAATTTTGGCCGCTGACAACGAGTCGGAGTTGCTGGCCGGGACGGAAAGCCAGGCCGATTGGGGAAAGGTCGACTTCGATCTCCGCGATCTCGCCCGGCCGAAGCTTCTCGACCCGGTCGAAGGTATGGACTGGGATGTCGTCGGTGGACAGCGACTTGTCCAAGTGACGCATCGACACGCGGAGGCGGCCGTTGGATCCCTTGTACCGCAAGATGGAGGCACCTCGTTCGGTGACGTCGTGCATCCTCGCACTTTGATTGGGGACAGTGAACGCCTGCAGTGGCGTCCCATGCGCGTCCAACTTCTGGACGAAGACGAACAAGTCCATGTCATCGGCGTCATCGGCGTCGCTCACCTCGACCCAGAGCCGTGCCTTCGGATAGCCGACCAGCACGGTCTCCTCCTCGAAGCGAACGATGAAGGACGCCCAACCTGGGTTTGCCTGCGCGCTGTATGCGACGGTCATCTCGTCGGCGGGCGCTTCCGTACGCAGTGCTCGCGCGCGGCCGTCGAGGTAGTACTTGGTGGACGTGACTCCCTCGGGCGGGAACTGCCCGGCGGGTAGGTTCACCCGGTCGCCACCTTCGAGATCGAGAACGGAATATCGGACGCGCGGTGTCAGTTCCCAACCGTTGTCCGCACCCTTGAGAAAGTGATCGAAGAATCGGCGAAGGTCTTCCCGGTTCGCCTCGTCGTAATAGTCGGGCCACTCCTGGCTGTTGTGGATGCGAAGCCACTTCTGCTTCGACTCGATCTTCCGCCAGCCTCGAAACGTGCCGATCGTGTGCAAAGTGTTTGAGTAGCTGGCAACGACATACGCCGGCACCGTGATCCTGTCGAGGCGAGGTATTTTGTTCTCCCACAAGCTATTCATCGTCGGGTAGCGCTTAGCCTCGGCGAGAATGTCTTCCTTACGGTTCTTGCCCCAGAACGCGCTCTCTTGGAGCATCTGGGCAAAACCGGTGTCCGGTATGCCGCCACGCATCACCAGATCGCGGTAGGTGTCGCTCACGCCTTCCCAGGGGTTGATCGCCGCCAGGTGCGGAGGTTGTTTGGCCGCCGTAAACCACTGCGCGGCAGCGAGATACGACGTCCCGCTCATCGCGACCTTACCGTTGCACCAGTCCTGGACGCCCAGCCACTCAATCAGGTCGTAGCCGTCGCGACCTTCCTGTCGATCCCACAGCACGCTGTCGCCCTCGGAGTTGACCGTGCCCCGCATATCCGGGTTGCAGATCGCGTAGCCGTGGGCGCACCAATAGGCCGGGTCGGGGCCCTCGAACTTGTGCAGTCCCGAGACGATGCCATGGTCCAGCCCGACCAGCTCGAAGACCCCCATCGCGCTGGGGGAGCTGCCTTGCCCCTTACCGTACGGACTCCACGCAACGATCACCGGTACTTTTTCGGTGCCGACCGGCCGAAGCACGTCGATGTAGATGGACACGCCATCGCGCAGGGTGACTGCGATGTCCTTCTCGAGCACGATGTCGACTGGCAAGGGTTTGAAAGCGGGTGCGAGCCGAAAGCCGGTGGGCAGGGTGCGAGTGCCCGGCTCAAACCCGCTGAGCACCCCGTATCTGTCACCCGGGCCTAGCGGGTGCGACGGCGCGAAGACCATACTTTCACTGCTCATGTGCAGTCCCTTCCGGAATTTTTCACGGCGCACCTGGATGCCCGAAGCTCGCTGTAAGGGCGTCCTGTCCTCAGAGGTGATGCCCGTTGTTCAGGGTTGACAAGCGGATTCGAGTGGGATCACTGGACCGCCGGATTGCAGAGACAAGAGATACAGGTAGCTTTGCAGCGAGTGTTCGCACCCCGGATTGAACTTGACCAAGATTTTTACCGGAAGTGGCAAAAACTGAATCGGGTTTAACTCATACGGGTTGAGGACATGCTCATAGTCCTCGAGAGGTGGCAACGCCGGGACGATGTCCAGGCGATTTGCGATCCGATGGGGAGTTCTTGACCACCTGGTCGTACGTGCTTGCAAACAGCGAATCCCCTGTCCGCGGACTGCCATAGGTGTAAATGGTCGGGTCGCTGAAGACGGTATTCGCCGCCACGTCGAGAGCGAGCAGGGTCGCAAGTGCTCCTCCGAGGCTGTGACCACAAATCGTGACCGAGCTGACGGGGCGCGGATACCGAAGCTTCGCCAACGCGTTGACCACAGCCGGCGAATTCGGCGCAACACTCGTTCTCAGGGATTCATACATGGCGGTGAAGCCGTCTTCCGTCTTGCCGGCGCCGGTGAGGAAGGGGCATGGCACCTGGAGGAAATCGGCGTCGTGGATCCATTCCAAGATTCCTTCGGTACCCCGGATCGCGATCACCACCTCGCCCGCTTTATCCGCCTGACAGATCAACCCTATGGAGACTTCGTCGTTGGCTCGGCTCGGGTTGATGTCGGTCGCAAGATCGTTGGCGTAGATCGTCGTGACCACCGTGTAGTCGGTTCCACCGGCGTTTAGCTTCTCACCGGCCCTGTTCGTCAAGTCGCTGGGCGGGGTGTCATAGGTCGAGTTCACCAGCTGGCCGCATTTTATTGCCGTCATTACATCCATCGTTGGCTGCGCCGGCAAAGCTTCTCCGCCCAGGTCGCTTCGAGAAATATCCATTTGCATGGTACTGCGGCATCTTTGCGAGGCGGTGTTTCTTGAAACGCGCGCCCGATGCGGCCGGATCGATACCTGGTTCGGATCGATGCGAAAATTTCGTGACGGTTTCAGTTGCGCAAAGGTACTGCAGCTTACCCGCGATGCGGGGGGCGATATCGCCTGTTTGGCTTAGTGTTGGCAGCTATGGCCGACCTGGACAATCACGTGAAGCGCTGGCGCACAGCGCTTCACGTAACCGTGTCGGCATTGTTTGTTGGCGTCCTCGGACTCGCCATCCCCCCTGTAGCCCATGCGGCTGCGGCTACGGCGACGTTGTCGGTGTCACATTCGTGGCAGACCGGCTTCATCGCCCACTTCACCGTCACCAACCCGAGCGTGACGCCGCTATCGGATTGGAAGCTGGAATTCGACTTGCCCGCGGGAGAATCCGTCTTGCACCCGTGGAACAGCACCATCACGCAGTCTGGCACGCACTATGTTCTCACCCCTGCGAATTGGAATCGCACCATTGCACCCGGTGGTTCGGCCACCGGTGGATTCAGAGGCGTGCTGAGCGGTACGTACTCGCCACCGGTGAATTGTGTGCTCAACGGGCAATATCCTTGCACCTAGACACGACTGCGCACTGAAGCTCGATTTCCGGGATTCATCAACCCCACGCCGTATAGCGACTGCGCCACAAACGGGTTCCCCGCACCCGAATTCCCCGGCGGGGGAGCGGCGCTCGCCAACCGCTCCGAAGGCGTGCATCGAAATCCGTTGCTGTGAAGTGTATTAGCGACGAGCCAACCTTTCGGCGCCTCGCGGTCGTATGTCCGATCAGTCGTGTCTCGCCTCGTAGCGCAGCAGGACCGTGCCACCAGGGAAGGTGCGGTTCTCCAACAGTCGCAGCGAGATCCATGACGGCAGTGTTGGGAAGAACGGGGTGCCGCCGCCCACGAGGGTGGGCGCGACCACGATCCGGTACTCGTCCACCAGTCCGGCCTGCACGATCGGTGCGGCCAGCGTCGCGCCGGCCACTTCCAGCATGCCGTCGGTTTCGGCTTTCAGCTTCGTCACGACCTCGACCGGGTCACCGCGTTCCAGGCGGGAGTTCCAGTCGACGGACTCCAGCGTGCGCGAGAACAC
>NZ_JCALDF010000044.1:0-36915 GCF_059812725.1 Mycobacterium sp. NGS41 | reverse complement strand
CGTTGCGTATTTGGGGCTTTTGCGTCTGCTCGCGAGCCTGTTAGGTGACCCACTCCGGTTGTTGCTCAGTGTCGACCGCGGAGAAGTCCTTGTGCGCGAGGCCGGCCACGCAGCCCCCGTCGACCACGAATTCCGATCCGGTGGAGTAGCTGGACTCGTCACTGGCGAGATAGACGACGAGGTTGGACACCTCTCGCGGCTGCGCAATTCGACCCAGCGCGGTCTGGAAGATGTCCTCGGGAACCCATTCGGTCATCGGCGTCTTGATGAGGCCGGGGTGAATCGAGTTCACCCGGACTCCGCTGGGCCCCAACTCCAGCGCGGCCGACTTGGTAAGGCCCCGGACACCGAATTTGGTTGCGGTGTAACCGTGGCAGGCGATGGTGCCGGCCAGTCCCTCGATCGATGAGATGTTGATGATGGATCCGCGACCGGCTTCCTTCATGGGTTTGGCGACGGCACGAATGCCAAGGAAAACCCCGGTCAGGTTGATGTCCAGGATCCGCTGCCATTCCGAAAGCTCGTAGTCCTCGATGGTGCCGATGTTGATGATCCCCGCGTTGTTGACCAGTATGTCGACGCCGCCGAACACGTCGAGGGCGGTTGCCACCGCAGCTTCCCATTGTTCGGGCTTGGTGACGTCCAGTGAGACATACCGGCACGAATCGCCGACTTCTTTGGCGACCAGCTCGCCTTCATGGTCAAGGATGTCGCCGAACACCACCTTCGCGCCCTCGTCCACCATCGCCCGCACGTGCGACGCGCCCATCCCGCGCGCGCCGCCGCTGACCAGCGCGACCTTTCCCGACAGTCGTCCCGTCATATCGTCCTCCGGCTCATTTGAACGCCTTATGGTCTCAGCACGGTAGTCGCGGGGTTGCGGGGGGTTGGTGCTGGCACGTTCCGCATCGGTGTCGCACGGGTGCGGTAGTGTCGCGGGCTCGCGAGATGACCCATCGTCAACCGGCCTACGCGGAGGTACAGTTAGCAAACGTCGTCGGTGGTGTGGATGAGGTGATCACCTTGGCATGGAATGCAATTGCGCCACTAAAAAGCCGAGTGCCACTTGGGGTTTCAGCTATAGCACTCGTCGCATCCGGTGTCGTCCTGTCGACGGGATCCGAGCCGGGGGCTACACCTTCGGGTTACACCCTGATCTCGACAACCACACCCGGTGTGCCGCCGGCGGTCCCGCTGACGCCAAATGACCAGGGCTACGTTCGTGTGCAAACGAAGTCAGGATCAACCGCATGTTCGATCAATGCCGAATTGGTAGCCTGCCGAACGATGGAGAACAACTGGCCCACCGGCTCAGACGGGCACCCCTACCACATCGCCAGCATCAACGCGGATGGCCAGTTCCACTGGGTTACAGCTGATCTCGGGCTGCTCGAGGGCAAAGTGACGATGGACTACCAGACCTACAGCGCACAAGGCTGGACGATCGTCGCCAGCGCGGACGGCACGAAGTTCACCAATGACCGGACCGGCCACGGAATGTCCGTCAGCACTCAGAGCGTGACGCCGTTCTGAACACCGCTGATCGCCCCAGTCCCCGCACGTACGTCGTGACGGGCGCCGCATCGGGTATCGGCCTGGCTACGGCCCGGCGGTTGGTAGCCGACGGCGCCACGGTCGTCGGCGCAGACCTGGCTTCCCCGCCCGACCTCGGCCCCGAGTTCAAGTTCGTGACGGCCGACGTGACCGACGAGGCCGCCGTCGCGGCCGTGTTCGACGCCGTGGCCGACCGCCTCGACGGTGTCGTGCACTCCGCCGGCGTCGCCGGCGGGGGCCCGGTTCATCTGCTTCCGCGCGCCGAATGGGACCGGGTGGTCGGCGTCAACCTCACCGCCACGTTCCTGGTGGCGAAGGCCGCCCTGGCCCGGATGATCGAGCAACCGCGCGTGGACGGCGAGCGTGGCTCTATCGTCACACTCGCCAGCATCGAGGGCCTGGAAGGTACGGCGGGCGGCAGTTCTTACAACGCCGCCAAGGGTGGTGTCGTGCTGTTGACCAAGAACATTGCGCTCGACTACGGGCCGAGCGGCATCCGGGCCAATGCGATCTGTCCCGGCTTCATCAAAACGCCGATGGCAGAGAGCGTGTTCGGGATGCCGGGGATGGAGGGTCCGGCGGCCTCGATCACCAAGGAGCACGCTTTGCAGCGGCTGGGGGAGCCGGAGGAAATCGCGGCCGTGACGGCATTTCTGTTGTCCCCGGACGCTTCTTTCGTCACCGGTCAGGCCATCGCCGTCGACGGCGGCTACACCGCGGGCCGCGACCACGGCGTCGTCCAGCTCTTCGGCTTCCCCGAGTGACCCCACACAACGAAGCGGTGATAGGAAAAACCTATGACGTCGACAGCCGAAATGAGTGGCCAGGTCGTTGCCCTGGCGCGGGGGATGCGAGACCTGGTGCGCGCCGAAGCGGCCGAATCCGAGCGGATACGCACCCTCACTGACGCGATTGTGGACGAGATGTGGAACAGCGGGTTGATGTCGGCATTCAATCCGGTCGCGGCCGGCGGTGTCGAGCCCTCGTTCGCCGAAATGATCGAGACGTGGATCGAAATGGCTTGGCAGGACGGCTCATTCGGATGGGTCGGTATCGCGAACCTGCCGTCGACTTTCGCGGCCGCCGCGTATCTGCCGGACGAAGGTTTTGCAGAAGTGTTTGCCGCCCACGACAACCGGGTCACGATGGGAGGCCAGTTCTTCCCAAACGGCCAGGGACACGCCACCGACAGCGGCTACAGGTTGAGTGGATCATGGAGTTTCGGCTCAGGCATTGGACATTCGCAGTACGTCGCTGCCGGGTTTTTGCCGATGGACGACGGCGAGATGCGTTGGATCAGCGAAGGTATCCCCGACATGCGGGTGGCGCTGCTGCCGCGACAGGAGGTGTCGTTCGACGACGGCTGGCACGTTCAGGGGCTCAAGGGAACTGGATCCTACGACTACAGCGTCCAGGATGTGTTCGTGCCGCAGCATCGGACGTTCGCCCTGTTCACTCGCGAGCCGTATCGGGGTGCGTCGCCCGCCACCCGCATGGGGCTGATGCCGGTGACAGCGGCCGGTCACGCGTCGTGGGCACTCGGGGTCTCTAAGAGCATGCTCGACGATGTCGCCGAACTGGCGGCGACCAAATTCCGGATGAGTGACATGGCGGCACTGGCCAGTCGCCCGACCTTTCAGAAGGGGCTCGCACAACACGTCGCGGCGTGGCGCGCTGCCCGCCTTCTGGTGCTCGACGCATTCACCACCGCGGAGGCCGCCGTTGCCGCGGGCGAAGATCTGAGGCCGACCCTGCGAGCGGACATGCGGGTGGCCGCCATCCACGCCACCGACACGGCCCGCAACTGCGCGGAATGGGCTCATCTGGTCGCCGGTACCACTTCGATCCGCGAGGGCAGCCGCCTCGAACGCGCGTTCCGCGATATGTACACCGGGACCCAGCACGCCTTCATCAGCGAGAAGGTCGCCATCGACGTGGCACAAGTCTGGCTGGGCATCATCGAGGACCAGTTCGGGCTTTAGGGCCGAGCGGACGCGCGCGGTTAGTCGGCCCGCACTTCGCGGGCGCGGCCCAGATGACGGAAGCCGGCACACGCCTTCTTGATACCCAGCGCGTACGGCAGCGCCCCGGACTCGAACTTCAGCTTGGCCCCTAGCCGGGCGCTGAAGCCGCGCTCCGGTACCGCGGGTGTCACCTCGGACGTGGCCAGGTCGATGTAGTGAGTGGATGTTTCTCCGATGCCCTCAAAGTGGTGAATCAGCGGCAGGCAAAGACCGCGCATGTGCTCGTCGAGGCACTCCGCCACGACGTCGGTCATCAGGACGTATTCCGGCACCGGGACGTCGTTTTTCAGCATTCTGTGTACGAGGATGACGTCGACGCCGGCAAGCTCGACGAGGCGCTTGACTTTCTGTCGCGCCACCTCACCCTCATGGGCGACGAATTTCAGCGAAAGGCTATCCAACTGAGCACAGCTCGCGCACTCGCAGGAAATGTCTTTCTTCATCCTCTCCCGTCGCACGAGAAATGACCGACGCATGTCCGAAAGGCGTTCGCACACCAGCACTTTAGCGTTTCCGCCCGGCGCCCAGAAGAACGCTGCGTCGCCCTCCAGCTTCGCCAGCTTCAAGCCTTTCCCGGCGTCGATCACCGACTCCAGCAGATGTCCGACCGTCTGTTGGGCGTGGGCCAGATGGAGCCGGTTCCAACGCATGTAGTTCGTATATCCGCCGATGTCGGCGATCAGCAGAACGGCGCGTTGAATGGCCATGATTTCGGCAGTCTACCCAGGTCAGGCCACTGGAGCGGTGGTTTGCGGCTTTCGCGATTGGCAGCGGTCGCCGCGTGAGCCACTTCAGCACCGGCGAGAAGCGCCACCCGCACACATTTTGCGTTTAGCGTGTGCTGACGACGTTCGGTGTGTACCGACGGCTTTGGGTGTGAACTGACGGCGTTGAGCGTGTACCGACGGCTTTGGGTGTGTACTGACGGCGTTCGGTGTGAATAGGGGGCGGGAATCGGCGCTTGTCCCAGCCCAGGATTCACCCGCAAAGCCCAGGATTCACGCCCAAAGCCCAGGATTCACCCGCAAAGCCCAGGGTCCACGCGGAAGGCCTGAACAGTCGCCGCGGGCACCTCGACGTGAGGTCGTACCGGCTTCGAAAAGCGATAGCGCGGGTGATATCGATTTCGGAAACCGGATGACGCCCCGCCAGCAGAGGCGCGTGTGGCAGTTGTGACGAGCGCCGGATGACAGCGGTGGCATCCTTGCTTTATGGGCTTGGTATTCCGCCTGGTGGAGCTTCTCATCCTGTTACTGCCGCTGGCAGGGGTGATCGTCGCCGCGCACAAGGCGTTCTCGGCCTTCCGAAGAGGCCAGCGGCCCGGTCGCGCGGAGTCGAATGAGACGACGGATGACACGGCGCGCGGCCACACCGGCGGCAATCAGGCCGCTCAGTGGGCGGCGATCAAACGTGTCGTCGAGGAGCACGCCCGAACGGATGCACGATGGCTGGAGTACGAACTCGACTTCGCCAAGCTGCTGGACTTCCCGTTGATGACAGACATGCGCGATCCGTTCACGACGGCCTTCCACAAGGCCAAGCTGCGGGCCGACCTGCTCCGTCCCACCAGAGCCGAAGGTCTTCTCGACGACCGTGAAGCCGCAGCGCAGTACCTCGCCGCGGTCGAGGAGTACGTGACCGCGTTCAACGTTGCCGAGACCGAGGCAATCCGTCGGCGCAGCAACGACTTCTCCGAAGAAGCTCAGCAGCGGATTGCGCGTGCTCAGAGCCTGTTGCGCGTGGTGTCGGACGCCGCGGCGACGCCGCAGGAGCGCCAGCACGCCTACGACCTGGCACGCAAAGAACTGGATGGACTGATCGTGTTGCCTTCCCCGACCCAGGCAAGAATCGAACGCGGGATCGCCGGTGAATTAGACGGCTGACAGTCCCGAACCCCGCCATTACGGACCAGCGGGTAACTGTAAACCCCGGGCCGCATACCATCAGCGCATGCGCGGCTACAAAATCTTGATCACCGGCCCGAGCGGCCAGGTCGCCGCTCCCATCGCCCGGGCGCTGGCCGCCGACAACGAGGTGTGGGGTATCGCCCGATTCACCGACGCCACCGCGCGTGCCGAGCTGGAGCGGGCCGGTGTGCGCTGCGAGACGGTCAACCTGACCGCCGGCGACTTCTGTGCGATCCCGGACGACTTCGACTACGTGCTCAACCTGGCAGTGGCCAAAAGCGGCAATTGGGACAAGGACCTGGCGGCCAACGCGGAGTCGGCCGGCCTGCTCATGAACCACTGCCGCGGTACCAAAGGCTTCCTGTACTGCTCCTCGACGGCCGTCTATGACCCGCCCGACGACCAGCCCCGCACCGAGCATGCCGCCCTGGGAGACAACCACAAAGTCGTGTTCCCGACCTATTCCATCTCGAAGATCGCGGGCGAGGCCGTGGTCCGGTCGATGACACGGGTGCTGGGCGTGCCGACCACCATCGCCCGCCTGAATGTGCCATACGGCGACACCGGCGGGTGGCCGTACTACCACATGGAGATGATGCTGGCTGGCATACCGATTCCGGTGCCGCCGGGAGGTCCGGCCCGCTACAACCCCATTCATCAGGAAGACATCATCGCGACCATCCCGAAATTGCTCGAGGTGGCGTCGGTTCCCGCGGTCACGGTCAACTGGGCCGGCAACGAGACGGTCAGCCTCCAGGAGTGGTGCGCCTACCTTGGCTCGCTGATCGGTCGGGAGCCGCTGTTTCAGGAGGACCCGCAGGCGCTGGGTGGGGTTCCCATCGACCTGACCCGGATGCGCGAGCTCGTCGGCGGCACCACAGTCAACTGGCGCGACGGGATCCGCCGCATGGTGGCCAAGTTTCACCCGGAGCTGGTTGGCGCATGAACTAGCCATTGTTGGTAGGGCTGGGCGCCGGCGTCCAGCGCGTCGAATTCGATTGATAGGACGGATATGTCGAGAACGGTGGTGATCGGTGCGTCGAGCGGGCTGGGGCGCTGTATTGGTGTCGGCCTGGCTAAGCGCGGCGCGAATGTGGCGCTTCTCGCACGACGTCGGGAGCGTCTGGAGGCGGCGACGCAGGAGGCGGGGGAGGGTGCCGTCGCCGTCGAATGCGATGTGACCGATCAGGACTCGTGCCGGTCGGCGATCGACGCTGCCGCCGAGGCGCTCGGCGGCATCGACAACCTGGTGTATGCATCCGCCATATGCCCGCTGGAGCGCATCGCCGACACCGATGCCGAACTGTGGCGGCAGGTATTGGATACCAACGTCATCGGTGCGTCGCTGACGACAGCCGCGGCGATCCAGCACTTGGTGGCGTCCGGGGGCAAAGCGGTTTACCTCTCGTCCGATTCGGGCAGCTATGGTCCGCCGTGGCCGGGCCTTGGCGCGTATGGCGTCAGCAAGGCCGCGCTGGAGAGGCTCGTGGAGGTGTGGCAGGCCGAGCATCCAAATGTCGGCTTTACCAACCTCATTGTCGGGGAGTGCGCGGGCGGTGAGGGCGACTCGATGACCGGAATGAGCAGCGACTGGGATCGCGAACTTGCCATGAAGGCTTACCCGCTGTGGACAGCGCGCGGCTGCATGCCGGGACAGTTGATGCCCGTTGAGGATCTCGTCGAAGTGGTGCATACGATTCTGCGCACCGACGCGGCAACGTCGATGCCGGTCGTGGTCGCCAGGGGCGCGTCCGCGACCCCAGCGGGTCTGCTGGACACGTGACGGAGACGCAGATGCCCGAACAACCACGAGACATCAGAGAGCTGGCCGACGACACCGAGGCCTACCGGGCCGAGCTGCTGCGCCGCTGGACCGGCCTGCTGAGCTACCGCTATATCGGTCGCAATCATGCGTCGATGAACATCGGTGAAGTCGACGACACCGTTCGCATCCGTCGCGACATGCGCAACGAGGCAGGCGGAATCATGGTCGCCCCGTTGGCGATTGCCTCACCCGAAGGGTGCCAGACCGACATGGTCGCGGTGCCCAATCCGGTGATCTCCTCGGTGCAGATTTTGGATCCGGGCCTCGACGTCGAAACCGTCCTGGTGGTCGGTTCCGGCAACGTTCACCAAGGCAGAACGATGGGCTACGGCCGATGCCTGATCGTCGACGCGGACAACCAAGATCGCGTTATCGCCTTTATTCAGGGGCAAGGCGCGGCCATCGGTCAACCGCCGCCCGGCCTGGAGAAGATGGACGTGACCGGTACGGAATTGGTCATCGAGGATTCGCCAGACCTCCCGCCGCTGTGGCAGGCGTTCGGAGCATCCAGGCGCGACGACGGGCACTGGGTGATGCCCGAGCTCACCCTCGAGGTGGCATCGCCCGACGCCGCGCTGCACATCGGGCCGCAGCACGTCTTGCTGGAGACGGCCGCGATCGACCTGGCCGCCGAGCAGGCGGGCACGAGAAAGCTGCAGGTCCAAAGCTGGCACGTGATGTTCATGTCGCGCGGCAAGGTAGGCCCATTCCGCGCCGACGGGACCGCGTACCGCGGCCACGACGGGCGCATCGGCGTGCGCATGCTCATCCACGACGAGGGCAACAACGATCGCCCCATCACCGCCGGCTCGGCAGTATTCGAGGTCCTGTAAGCGGCGCGACTGGCGCGACTGGCCGAGCAGACGCAGAATCGCCTAAATCGATACCGATTTAGGCGATTCTGCGTCTGCTCGCCCCCAAAGGGGGCCCGATTCAGGGGCTTTTGCGTCTGTTCGCGCCATCCACCGCGCGGCCCATCCGCATCACCGCCTCCACCAGAATGGCTTGCGAGGTACCGATATTCATGCGCACATGCCCCACGCCGCCGGTTCCGAAAGCGTGGCCGGACGTGAGCACGACACGGGCGTTGTCGAGAAACCAGCGCGCCGGACCGGACAGATCGGATACCACCGCCAAACCCTCGACGGTCTTTTCGGTGAAGCCCAGTTGCCGGCAATCCAGCCATGCCAGATACGTGCCTTCCAGTCCTTGAAACCGCACACCGGGAAGGTGCTCGGTTACCAACTCGCCCAGCAATTTCCGGTTCGCGTCCAGGCCCTGCAGCAGCGCGTCGAGCCAGTCACCGCCGGTGCGGAACGCTTCGGTGTGCGCGATGACGCCGAGGTGACTTGGGCCGTGACTGACTTCCTCGGGCATCCGCCTGAGGTCCGCGGCCGATTCCGGACCGGCAACGGCCAACGCCGCTTTCAGGCCGCACAGGTTCCACGCCTTGGAGGCCGATATCAGGGCCAGGGCGTTCTCCGCGCCGGGCACAGTCAGATACGGGACAAACCGTGCTCCCGGCAGCACGAGCGGGGCATGAATCTCGTCCGATACCACGCGGATACCGAATCGGCGGGCTAGGTCGGCAATACCGCTCAGTTCGTCGACTGTGTGCACCGACCCCGTCGGATTGTGCGGATTGCACAGCAGATAAGCCACTTTCGCGTTGGGCCCGCCGGAACTTCGGGCACTAGAGAACGCTTCCTCCAACGCTGTCAAATCAATTCGGCCGTCGCCGCCCAGCGGCGCTTCGACCACGCGTCGGCCGTCATGCGAGACGAACGCGTAAAACGGGGGATACACCGGCGGATTCACGATCACCGCATCACCGCGTTCGGTGACCAGACGCAGCATCTCCACGACACCGAGCATCACGTCGGGAACGACCGCCGTACGGCTGACCGCCAGATCATGCCAATCCCAGCGCTGCGAGGCGAATTCACTGACCGCAACCGCATACCCTCTTCCGTACGGGTAGCCGGTATCACCGATGTCGACCGCCCGGCGGATCGCGTCGGCCACCGTCGGCGCAAGCCTGACATCCATCTCGGCGACCCACAGCGGCAAGACATCGGCGGGATGCGCGCGCCACTTCATGCTGCTGCGCTCGCGCAGTTGCTCGACGGTCAGCTCTTCGAGAGGATTGGGCGCTCCGAGACTCACGAGCAACAACGTTAGCCGCTGACGAACGCGCCCTTCGGAATCGTCAGGGGCAGGTCCACCGAACTCAGCAGGCCGGGCGACGCGGCAACGACATATGGCACGGCGTTCACGACGCGCATCGCGGTCGCGACCATCGCCCCGGCCCCCGAGCCCATTCCCGCGATTCCGGCCCGGCGGGGATCTTTGAGCGTGGCGGCCAGCGTGCAGTCGATGTCGGGGTTGCCCGTGATCACGACGCGGTAGGAGAGATCGCCGATTCCGGTGGGCCAGTCGGGGGCGACGTCGTGCGCGAGCCTGGTGACGTGCTCGATGACGATGGCTTCGCGGCCGTCGACCACCCCGATCGCCTGCATTCGCAGCGCACCGCAGGTGCCGGCCTCCACCGTACCCATGGCCACCTCCAGCGTGCGGTTGGTGATGGCGCGATCGAATCCCTCGCGGACTTCCTGGACCTCAACCCCCAGCGCGTCGGCGACCAGCCGGATCTGCCCTTGCCATTCGCCGGCGATGGCACCGGGAAAGCCGATCCAGGGCTGGTAGTCGAGTGGACGGCCGAAGCCCAGCGCGTCGCTCATGATGTCGGGAACCCCGTAGTCGTCGTACAGGCCGATTTCAAACGCATGGATCTTTTCGATGGACGACGACTGCGTCGACAGCACCAGGGGCAGGTAGTCGGCGGCAAAGCCCGGTTCGATGCCTGACGCATACAGCGACACCTGGCCCTGCTTTGCGGCGGCGGCGAGCTGGTCGCGCCATTCGGTGGGCTGGTAGGCGTGCGGATTGACCAGCCGGGTGGTGCTGGTCGTGACGACGTTGATCCCGGCTTGGAGCAGCTTGACGTAGTCCGGAATGGCCAGCGCGTCGCGTTCGGGGCCACTGGCGGCATAGACCACGCAGTCGGGCTTCAGGGCGATCAGCGCGTCGGCGTCATTGGTGGCGGCAAGGCCGATCGGCACGCCGTTGGCGAGTTCGCCGGCATCCTTCCCGACCTTGTCGTCGGAGTGCACCCACACACCGGCCAGTTCCAGATCGGGACGCCGCTGGATGGTGGTGATGGCGATCGATCCGATGCCGCCCGTTGCCCACACCACGACGCGGTAAGCCATCTCGTTTCCTCCTTGCCCGATCGGTGCGCGCAATCGGAGTGAAAAATCAAGCGGTGACAAAGGTTTCTTGAGATACCGAATGTTTGATCCGGAAGCTAACAGTAGCCGACCGGCGGGTCAAGAGCCCCGAGACGCTAAGGCGCAATGCCGAACCTATGGCTGAACAAACGTTAGGTTAATGTGCATGAGTATGAGCCCACCGGATGAGCCCAAGCTGCACTGATGTACACGCTCAGATTCGACATGCGCGCGCCGGGTTGGGCCGGGCCGGCCGCTGACCTCTACGCCGCGGCCGTCGAAATGTGCGTGTGGGCAGAGACGCGGGGCGGGGTACTCGCGATCCTGTCTGAGCATCACGGCACCGACGACGGCCATCTGCCCGTGCCGCTGATGTTGGCCTCCGCGATTGCCGCCCGGACGCGGAATTTGGCGATCCTGCTGGCCGCGGTACCGATTCCGTTGTGGGATCCCGTTCGACTCGCCGAAGAGATGAGCGTGCTGGACCTGATCAGCAAGGGGCGGGTGTCGTATGTGTTCGGTATCGGGCATCGCGCGGAGGAGTACGACCACTTCGGCATCGACATGAGCACTCGCGGCCGCGTGGCAGACGAAATTTTGGCGGTGCTCGGCGCGTTGTTGCGCGGTGAGTCCGTCGAGTATCGGGGCCGACCGGTACGCGTCACCCCGGCGTGCGGTTCGCCCGGCGGACCGCTGATCCTGATCGCCGGCGGCAGCAAAGCCGCAGCGCGGCGGGCGGGAACCTTTGGGCTCGGGTTCGTTTCGCAGACCGACCTGCCCGGCCTGAAGGAATTCTACGAAGCGCAGTGCCGCGCCCATGGACACGAGCCTGCAGCCTTCCAGGGCCCCGTGACGGGCACTCCGACAACAGTTTTCGTTGCTGACAATATCGACGAGGCGTGGGAGGTCTTGGGACCTCACCTGCTTCACGACGCGACGACGGCGGCTTCTTACCGGTCCAAGTATCGGCCGCATGACGATTCGGTGGCCAGCATTACCCGGGCCGACAGCGTGGCCGCGCTGCGCGCAGAGAACGGCCCATATCGCGTGTTGTCCCCCGATGAGGCGACCGAGTACGTGGGTAACGGCAAGCCGCTACCGCTGCATCCGCTCTGCGGCGGCCTGCGACCCGACACGGCGTGGCCATATCTGGAACGTGCCGCGGCCGCTGCACAACGAGCCCACGAGTAAGGAGTGTCAATCGTGCCGCCGAACTTGCCGAAGCCGCTGCGTACCGTCGTCTGGTCGACCGGGGGAGTCGGGTCGATCGCGATCGATGCCATCGGACGCCGGCCCGATCTGGAACTCGTTGGGGTCTGGGTACATTCCCCCGAAAAGGTCGGGAAGGACGCCGGTGAGTTGGCCGGCGGTGCGCCGATCGGACTGGCCGCCACCAACGACGCCGATGCGCTGATCACATCGAAGCCCGACTGCGTCGTGTATGCGGCCAGCGGTCCCGAACGCGACGGAGCCGCCGTTCCTGACTACGTCCGGCTCCTGGAGGCAGGCATCAACGTGGTTTCGACGACGTCTACGAGCTTGGTATACCCGCCGACGTATTTTGCGCCGGATTGGCGCGACCAGCTCGAGGCGGCCGCGAAGGCCGGCGGCGCGTCTTTCTACGGCTCGGGAATCTTTCCCGGCTTCGCCTCCGATCAGCTCGCGCTGCTCATGACGACCCAGTCGAAGCGCATCCGCACCATTACCGCCAGCGAGGTCGCGCTCAACGACCACTACCCGGTGGCCGACGTGATGATGGACGGGATGGGATTTGGTCGCCCACTGGATTTCGAACCGATGATGAAGACTCCCGGTTTCATCGAGATGGCCTGGAAGGCGCCGATATACCTGATCGCGAGCGGTCTCGGCGTGGAGGTGGAGCGGCTGCAAAGTTCCTTCGACCGGCAGCTGACCGATCGGGACATCGAGGTGGCGTTCGGCACCGTCAAGGCAGGTACCTGCGGTGCGGTGCGCACCCGCGCCGCCGGGGTGGTCAACGGCGGTGAAGCCATCGTGATCGAGCACGTCATCCGGATGGCCCGCGATGTCGCACCGGACTGGCCGACCTCGGATTGCGACGCCACCTATCGAGTGGACATCGAAGGCGACCCGGATATCCACTGTGTGATGACGCTGGGCGAGGCCGTGGGCCACGGCGCCGGGCACGCGGCGATGGCATCCACGGCGATGCGGGTGGTCAACGCGGTTCCGTACGTGGTCGAGGCGGCTCCCGGGCTGCTCAGCTCTCTCGATATCCCGACAACGCTGCCACGGCATGTATTTGACTAAAGCGTGTCGAGCAACTGTGTTGAGTGTTCGGCACCGCCCTTCTCGGGCGTCGTCGGTTCAGGCCGCGGGTGCGGTGTGAACGTCGGTTCCCGCGTCAGCCGGGCTGGGTTGGCCGGCACACGCGGGGGGCTGGCCCTTGCCGTCCCGTCGGCGGGCGTTGTTGGCTCGGCCTCCTGCTTGGGGGTCCGGGGATCGTGAGAGGTCACGGTGGGTGTGGCCCCAGCGGGCCAGATTGGTGGCCGCGTTTGTGTCGCGATCGGTCACATGTCCGCAACTACACGCGAACACGCGGTCGGTCAGCGTCAGGTCGTCACGAAGAGCCCCGCACGCTGAACAGAGCTTACTGGATGCAAACCAGCGGTTAGCGACGATCACCTGACCGCCCCGCCAGGTCTGCTTGTAGCGCAGCATGCGCGCGAACTCCGACCACCCAGCATCCGATATCGCCCGCGCGAGGCGGTGATTGCGCAGCATTCCGGTCACGTTGAGGTTTTCGACGACGAGCCGGTCGTGGGTCTTGACCAGCGCGCCCGAGACCTGGTGCAGAAAATGCCGGCGCACATTGGCGACGTCATGGTGATGCCGCCTCAGTCTCGCGGCAGCCTGACGACGGTTGACTGATCCTTTCTGCTTGCGGGACAACGCTTTTGCTCGCCGCTGTTGTCGCCTCATACCAGCGCTAAGCGCCTTGGGTGCATCGCAGATCCGAGCGAGCTCGGTGCCGTCGGCGGTGGCGGCGACCACAAACGCTGTCAGGCCCCGATCCAACCCGACCCAACCGTCGTCATCGTCGGCGGCCCGCGGCGGATGCTGGCGTGCGGGGTGTAAGTCGGCGGCCTCGACATTCAGCGACACCCACCAGTGCCTGCCGCAGTAGGTAACGGTGGCGAACAAGATCTTGGCCCGGCCCTTGGCGAGCATGCGCCGTAGTCGGCGGGTGTCGTCATGGACTGCAATCCAGCCGATACCGGGCAGGGTGACCGAGCGGGACCGCTCATTGTCACCGATCCGGATCGCGGGCTTGCCGTTGCTGGGGTGCTTGTTGCGTAGCCGAAACGATGGCAGCGCACCGGTTTTCTTCTTGAAGCGGGGAAACCCGACACGCTTGCCCTTGCGCTTACCGCAGCGCGAATCCGACCAGGCTTTCAACCCTTTGCCCAAATCGACCGCGGCTTCTTCGAATACCTGCTGACAAACCTCCGTGCGCCACGACAAGCCGGTCACCACAACCTCGGTCACACCATCGGTGCCGACGGCCAACACCCGGCCGGCGTCCTGGGTCTTCTTCCACGCGTTGAACGTGTTGATCAGATCAAACCCGGTCCACGGCACGCCCACATCCGGATCGTTCTTGCGGTCGGTGAGTGCGGTTTTCACGATACGTAGGCACTGGTTGAACGCAAATCGCGCAGCGCCAGCATGCCGGGCCAGCACCTCGTGCTGCTCGACCGAGGGATCGAGGCAGAAACGAAACGTGGTATGCCGTGTCATCTCAGCGATGAGCATCGCACAACCCACCGACAAACACCTGACCTCAGATGAGCTGCCGGTCGGCGTAATCACGATCGGTTGTCATGTGACCCCAACGCGCCGCACCGGCGCCGCGCCACACAGTCATCGACGCCGCTACCACGGCGGGCGTCACCCATCGACGTCGTGTCCGGGCCTAAACCTAGCCGTGGCTTCATCGTCTAGCCCCGTCGCTGGGTGGTCGAACGCACCAACGGCTGGATCAACCACTGCTGACGCCTCGACCGCCATTACGAAACCACCCTCATCGCCCACGAAGGATTCCTCGTCCTCAGCCAAATCGCCCTATTCTTGCGACGACTCGACCGCAACCAGTTGTTCGACACCCTCTAGTCGTTGACCACACCATGAACTCGACGTAGCGTACGTGAGACAAATATTAGGTCATCTAGGGAGTATCGAGGGAGCTGCATGTTCACCCTGCGCTTCGACATGCGGGCCCCGGCATGGGGGGCGCCGCCGGCCGCGCTGTACGCGGCGGTACCCGAGATGTGCGCATGGGCCGAGGACCACGGCGGACTCGCGGCCGTGCTGTGCGAACACCATGGATCCGACGACGGATACTTGCCGGCCCCGCTGATGCTGGCTTCGGCGATTGCGTCGCGCACGCAACGGCTGGCCTTGAGCCTGATCCTGATTCTTCCGTTCTACGACCCAGTACGCCTCGCCGAGGACATGGCGGTCCTCGACATCCTCAGCGATGGCCGGGCGTCGTACATCCTGGCGCTGGGGTATCGGCCCGAGGAGTACGACATCTTCGGTGTATCGCTTGGCGATCGCGGACGTCTGGCCGACGAAAAACTCGGCCTGCTGCGACGACTGCTGGCGGGCGAGAAGGTCGTTGAAGACGGGCGACAAATCCTGGTTACGCCGCTTCCGCAAACCTCCGGTGGGCCGGGAATGATGTGGGGCGGCGGCAGCCTGGCAGCGGCCCGACGGGCCGGGAGGTACGGCCTGGGCATGTTGGCGAATGCCAATATCCCAGGTATGCGGGAAGCCTATGAGGCTTCCTGTCGCAAGCACGGATACACGCCCGGCGTGGCATTCTTTCCCGACCGCAACACGCCGTCGGCCACCTTCGTCGCCGATGACGTGGACCAGGCCTGGGCCGAGCTCGGCGAGCATTTGCTGCACGACGCGCGCGCCTACGCCGAATGGAACCCCGGGAACGAGACGTCGGCGGGGTTCTCACATGTGACGACCGTCGACGAGCTGCGCGAAGCGTCGGCGTCACACGTGATCATTTCTACCGCGGAAGCGATTTCGCGGGTTCGCGCGGGAAAGATGCTCACCCTGTCGCCGCTGTGCGGTGGGCTACCGCCGGAAATCGCGTGGCCCTATCTCAAGCGCGTCGGCGAGGTCGTGCTGCCAGAGGCCGCCCGCTCGGCGCCGGCCGAGACAGCAGAGGACGGTGTGCTGGGCGAGTTGCTGTCGGACCGAGGGAAGTAACCATGACCGCGACCGAGCTTTACTACGACCCTTTCGATTTCGACATCGACGACGACCCGTATCCGATCTGGAAGCGGCTGCGTGACGAAGCCCCGCTCTACCGCAACGAGAAGTACAACTTCTACGCGCTGAGCCGGTATCAGGATGTCTCCCACGAGCTGACCAATTGGGACGTGTACCGCTCGGGTCGTGGCACCACTATGGACATCATCATGAGCGGTATCGACATGCCGCCCGGCGTCATCCTGTTCGAGGATCCGCCGATTCATGACGTGCATCGGCGGGTTCTCTCAAGGGTTTTCACACCCCGGCGGATGGAGGCGATCGAGCCGCTGACCCGGGACTTCTGCGTGCGCGCGCTCGACCCGTTGGTGGGCTCGGGGCGCTTCGATTTCATCGAGAACATCGGCGCGATGGTCCCGATGCGCACCATCGGCTACCTGCTGGGCATCCCCGAGGACGGTCAGGCAGAGATCCGCGACCGCGGTGGTCGTCAGCTCAACCTCAGCGAGGGCACGTTTCGGCCGGTCCCGAAGGACTTCTTGGAGCACAGCCACGAGATGTTCGCGGAGTACATCGAATGGCGCGTCGAGCATCCCTCCGACGATCTGATGACCCAGCTGCTGAACGCCGAAGTCGAGGACGACAGCGGGACCAGGCGGCTGACGCGGACCGAGGTGCTGCTCTATACCAGCATGATCGCCGGTGCCGGCAACGAAACCACTACGCGCCTCATCGGTTTCATGGGTCAACTTCTGGCCGAGCACCCCGATCAGCGTCGCGAAATCGTGACCAACCCGTCGTTGATTCCCATGGCGATCGAGGAGGTGTTGCGTTACGAGGCGCCGTCGCCCGTGCAGGCGCGCTATGTCGCCCGCGACATCGAATGCCACGGTGCGACGGTCCCGGAAGGTGCGATCATGTTGTTGCTGAACGGATCGGCTAACCGCGACGAACGCAAGTTTCCCGACCCCGACAAATTCGACATCCACCGCGGCGCTGCGCATCTCAGCTTCGGGCATGGCTTGCACTTCTGCCTGGGCTCGGCGCTGGCGCGCATGCAGGCGCGGGTGGTGCTGGAGGAGGTCATCAAGCGCTGGCCGGACTGGGAAGTCGACTACGACAACGCCGGCAAGGCGCATACCTCGAGCGTGCGGGGCTGGTCGAAGCTGCCAGTGTTCACCGGTTAGCCCGTCCGGGGTTCGACGACGCCGCGCAGCATGGTGTCGCGGATGTGGGTTTGTGCCGCCCTGGTGCCTACCTGTTGCAGGATGCTCGCCGGAATCCACTTGAGCAGGATGACGCAGCGCGCCAGCATCTCCAGCGGTGCGTCGTAGTCCTTGATCTCGCCGGACTGAATTCCCGCGGACAACAGCGATTTGATCTGCCGTAGCCGCTTGGGGAATTGCACACTCGGATTCGGTGTGTCCGGGGGAATTTGGCGCATCCAGGCAAGCTGAATACGGAACTCGTCGCCGAATCTGTCCAGCGCGTTGGTGTCGACCCAGCTCAGCGCGTCCAACTTCTCGATCGGCGAGGCTTCCGAACGAAGGACGGACTTCGAGCCCGCGTCGACCTTCTCGTTGAAGGAGCTCATGATCGAAGCGAGCAAAGCCTCCTTCGAGCCGATGAGGCGAAACAGGGTGCCATGGCCCAGTCCGGCGGCCGCCGCGATGTCTCGGACCGACGTGCCTTCGTAGCCTCTGCGGCCAAACTCCATCCGCGCGACGGCCCGGATATGGGCCGCTCGATCGTCGGGATCGCTGTCGTCGTGCCAGTTTTCGATGGCCTTCTCGGCGGCGAGGAAGGCCACCGACTGCTCCAGCTCGGTGTCGCTGGGGCAGCCGGTACTGAAGCCTTCCAACATGATTCGGCAAAGCAAGTTGGCTAGCCGGTCGCTGGCCGCCTTGTGCCGTGCCACGTCGAGACCGACTTGCAGCATCGTCTGGCAGATCCGTTCGGCCAGTACCCGGAGGTCGATATCGGACTTGACGTAGCCGCTCCACCGCGCCGCCCGCAGGGTTTGGTACATGGCCTCCAATGTCGCCGTCGGACGCCGTTGTGCCCAGTCGACGAGTTCGGGATTGGAGCTCGGAGCTTCATACAGGGAGATCTGGATCGCGGCGCGATGAGCCACTGCGCAACGCGCGATCGCGGTGCCGAGCTCGGCGATTCGGGCGAAGCCCGGCCGAGTCTCGGGATGGTCGAGCGTGTCCAAAGTGTGTGCGGCGATGCGGTCCAGTTCGGTGTGATACCGCCGCAACAGCTCGGTGAGTAGTGCTTCCTTGGATTCGAAATGGTGGTACAGGCTGCCGGTTTGAATTTCGGCGGCAGCGGCGATTTCGTGCATCGACGTGCGCAGGCCCGACGTGGCGATTAGCGAGGCCGCGATTTCCAGCACCTCGGCTCGTCGAGTGCCTTCGTCCGCAGCGATCTGCAACCTTGTCGTCATCGGCACACCCCGGGCCAAACCGTCACAGCAGTTGGCTCCCCTCAGCAGACCGAACGTTTGGTTAACGCTATCAGAAGAGCGTTAACCGGCCGGGGCGCTGAGGCGGTGCCGTATTGACGGGGCATTGTCCGCTCCCTAAGGTGTGAACAAACGTTAGGTCACCGGACTAAGCCAAGGAGAGCCCTTGTCCTACGAGAGCAACGCTCAGCCAATCAAAATCGGTTATCTGATGGACTTTCGGCTGCCCGAGTTTTTCCCGAAGTCGTACTTCGAGGACCTGACGCAACCGTTCGATCTCGTATTCAAGCAAGCGCTCGAACAAGGGCTGATCGACCGGCCGATCGAGATCACTTACCGCGAAGTGGAGGGCCTGCCCAAGGGCTCGGTGAAAGCGGTCATCGACGCCTACGGCGAACTCTGCGACGAAGGCTGTCTGGCCGTCTTCGGTCCGAACATCGGTGACAACGCGATTCCAACCGGGGAAGCGATCGAGGACCGGTTCAAAGTGCCGTGCATCAGCGTGACGGGATCCGACGTTGCGCTCGGCGAATGGTTCTTCTCCTTCCCGATGGGTTCGCATACCGACGAGCCCATCTTTTGGTCGGACTTGCTGGCCAAGGGCGGCCACACCGAGGTCGGTGTGCTTGTCGAGCAATCCCTGGTAGGGGAGACCTATCTGAAGAACTTCCGGGAAGCCAGCAAGCGCAAGGGGATTCGGATCGTCGCAGAAGCATCTATCCCACAGACCGCCCAGGACGTGACCGCGGCTGTCCAGACGCTGCACGACGCGAAGGCGCAGGCTCTGGTGCATTGCGGCTTCGGCTTCGGCATCGTGTTCATCAACCCCGCACTGCAGGCGTTGGGATGGGACCCGCCGCGGTTCTGCGGCACCGCCTTCCAAAACGCATGGCTCAACCCGGTGATGTGGAGCGCGTTCATGGGCTGGGTCGGGGTCGACCAGTACGACGAGGGCAACACGGTCGGGCAGAAGTTCCTCGATGAGTACAACGAGGCATACGGCCGGCGACCGGAATGGTGTGTCCCCGTGGTCAATCGAGATGTTGCGTGCACCCTGCTGCGAGCGCTGTCCGACGCGCACCCGTTGAGTCCGCGGGGGGTGAAGGAGGCGCTCGAGCGGGTGAAGATGATGCCTGCCGCGTCGGGAGCGCCCGGAACGCGGGTGTCGTTCGGCAACTGGACCCGTCGAGCGTGGATGGGGGCGGGGTACCTGGTGGCGCGTCGACTCGACGCCGACGGCGTCAACTCCCATCTCGTCGACCGTTTCGGGGAGGAGTAGGGGTCCGAAGTGGTGGCGCGCCCCGCTACGGCACGCTGAAATCGACAAGCAGCGCGCCGTCGGGTTGGTTACCGAGCGTCTGCAACGGGATATCCTCGCCTGCGGCTGTCAGGCGAACGATCCTGGCTAGTTGTCCGGGGGCGTCGCACTGCAGATAGTGATCGGCGGTCGGTAGGACCCAATAGCGGTTACGGCCGGGCTTGTTCTTCAGATACGTATCCCACACATGGTTCGGGACCCGCAGCGGCGAGACGTTGTCGTGTATGCCCCATACCAGGGTGGTGTTGACCGACAGCTTGGAAAGCGCTTCCAGCCAACTGGTTTCGTCGGCCGCGCGCTCGTTCAGATATTGAATGACATCGGGCAGCACGCGGATTCCGTCGTTGTGGGCAAAGCACTTCGCCAGCGCGGCGATCTCCGGGTCGTCGGGTGTGCGCCGCGGCATGAAGGTGGTCATTCCCAGACCGGCCGCCAGACCGTCCGGCGTCGTCGCCGCCGCCGTGCGTCGGGCCGTCGCCGGGTCGAGAAGCATGGTCTGGAACACCGTGAGGTTCGCCAACGGAAGATAGATGTTGGCGTTGGTGATGATGACGTCGACGGGTGGGGTCGGTGGATCTTGGGCGCATAGCATCTCCAGCGCGATCATGCCGACACTGCTGCCGCGATCATGGGTGAGCATTCGGTACTCGGTCAACCGCCACACCTCGGTGATCGCGTGGACCAGCAGACGGGCGTCGTCGTACAACGAGTAGACATACGGTTCCGGTGGCTTGTCGGACAGTCCGTGACCCGGAAAGTCGAGCGTGAAGATCTCGAACTCCGAACTCAGCTCATTGGTGAGGGCGTAGTAGTCGATGCTCGACGTCGGGAAGCCGTGCACGAGAACGAGTGCGGGCGCCCCCGGTGTGCCGCAGCGGCGGCTGAACACCGTAAGTTCTCGTTCGTTGTTCGCGGCGGTCGACGACCGCCAACGCAGTTGCGTACCGCCCCTTTGCCACTCCGCGAAGATGTCCAAGCTGCCAGCATCGCAGAGGTGATTGCGGATGTCACGGCTGCGGAGGTCATAGTAACATCAGCCACACTAGTCACGGCCTCAGAAGCATGTGTCATTTTGTCTGCCTCACAGCGACAGCCGTTGCACGCCAGGCTAATTTGTCGCAGAGACACATGGTTCCGTCCGGGGGATTGGAGTGACTGGCGTGACGGCCGATGCCGTCAAGGCAGGTAGCCGAGTTGGTCTGCGACTTGCGGTGGCACTCACCGGGAGTCCACCAGCAGCTCCTCGAAATCCCCCGGGCGCCAAGCACCGTCGAACGCTGCCTGCAGAGGACCGTAGATGCGGAAGTAGACGAACCAGCCCTTGCCGGGAATGGTCTGGATCCAGCGGTCCACCTGGCCGCCTGGTGGTGTCGGGCCGAAAAAGAGCTCGGCGTGGTCGCCACTCAGATCATTGAGCTCGAATAGTGAGCGCAGGGCGGCCTTGTTCTGGGTGGCCTGGATCTGGGAGCGGCTATCGACGTCGTAAACGGTGACCGACCAGAACAGCTTGCCCGGCACGGGAAGTGGAACCGTTAGCTTGTAGTGTCGCCCGCCGTCGAGTGGCGTTCCCGAGCTGTCGCGGAGCCCCAGCCAGTACAGCGAGCCGGCGTGGGTGTCGCGGCGGAACATGGCCGGCGAGGCGCCGATGGCCTGATAAAACCACTTCTCCCGGGCACAGAGGTCGAGGTGGTTAACGGTACTGGAGTTACCGTCCTCATGACGCATCGCGGCCCATTCCCACTGCCGGTTCTCCCACACTCGACGGTCGGGGCTGCGGTCGGCGAACGACTGGACCCGCATCTGAGCGTTGCCGGCCTGGGCGGCCGATTCCAGCAGGCTTTTCATTGCGTCGTCGGGCTCGAAAGGTCTGCCCTTCTCGATACCAAGCGCGGCGAGTTCGCCGTAATGCGTGTGGTATCCCGGAAAAATGGGCTCTGTGTCGATGGTTTCGTGCAGCACTTCCCAGAACTTGAGGTTGGTTTCCCACTGCAGCGGCGTGGTGTCCTGAAACTTTCCGGTCAGATCGAGCCACTGCGGTTCCGCCCACTCGGTGTTCGGGTGGAGGGGGTACACCTTGATGGTGGTGAGGCGTTGTTTGGCCGCTGCGACGTCACCGCCGACTGGCAGCGACCGTGCTCCGACGATTTGGCGATTGCTGCTGGCCCGGTGCAAGTAGTACCCAGCGTCGGGAATGGCACCGCTGTAGCCATGGCCGAGGAGCAGGTGTTTCCCACCATTGCCGGCGTCCGGCCCGGGCAGACCAATGTCTGCGACCCAACGTTGGTTGATGTCCATCGAGAAGACGATGAGCGGTCCAGGTTGCAGCTCGACGACCAGGGGGCCCTCGCTCAGATCCAGCAGCAGCGGTCCGTACGGGGTGTCGGAATTCCCCGTGTAGACCAGCTGCTCGGGTCCGCAGTCCAGGATGCCGAACACCTTGTTGGGGACCAGCCCGGCGGCCTGGTTGCCTTTGATGATGGCGGCTCCGGAGACGGTGGGGTAGAAGAACTTGTAAGCAGTGATGGCACGGGTCAGGTCGGCGTCGTCGTAGAACTGCTGTGCTGTCGGGGTGCTCGAGTGCTTCACTATCCCTGACCTAGATTGCGTGACGACACGAAATCGCTGAACCAAAAGAATGATAACCGTGACCAAGCGTTGCCCGAGCTTTCTCATTCGAAACAGCGGTGGTGCGGCGCCGAACCCAGGAACGCGCCGGCCATGACGTCTGCATGCGAACAGCGCACGCTGGTGCTGTCCGCCTTTCCGGCGGAAGCCGACGCGGTGCTTACGCACACCACACTCGATCCCAACCCCGTGGTGGTCGCCGATCGTCGGCACTTCTACCTCGGCACAATGAGCGGCAAGAAGGTGATCGTCGCGATGACGGGCATTGGTCTGGTGAACGCGACCCAGACCACCGAAACCGCTTTCGCTCGCTTCACCTCTGCATCCGACATATCCATTGGCGCAGTGGTATTTTCAGGTGTCGCAGGCGGCGGTGCACGCCTCAAGATCGGAGATGTGGCCATACCCGCACAGTGGACCCTGGACAATGGCACGACATTTCAGCCGGTCGATCCCGGCATGCTGGCAACGGCCCAGACGCTGTCTGTCGCACTGGAAAACATCAACACCCTCGGCAACCCCATCGGCTTGTTCAAGAAGGCTCCGATTTTTCGGCTGAACAACCTCGGGCGCATACCGCAATTGGTCGTCGGCGGCGACGGCGTCAGCTCCGACAACAACAACGGCCACGCTTTCCCCTGTATCCCCAACGGGGGCGACGTTTTCGGCTGCCAACCCTGCAGCGCACCGGATCGCTCACTTTTTCATACCGGCAACTTCTTCGGGGCTGTCGGGCCGTGGCTGAAGAACGCTCTGATCAGCAACTTGAACATCGCGACGCTGAACCCGATTTACGATGCTATGGACAATGAGACCGCGGCGGCGCAAGCCGTCGCCAATAAGCATGGTGTTCCCTTCCTTGGTATCCGGGGCATTTCAGACGGGCAGGGAGATCCGCTGCGGCTGCCGCCCTTTCCGGTCTCGTTCTTCTTCTACAAGCAGATTGCGGCGAACAACGCCGCACGGACGACTGCAGCCTTCATGCAGAGTTGGGCAGGTATCTGAATTATGAAGTGGCGCAACATGTATCGAGTGGCTCATGTCGGCACAGGCTACACCGGAACGATTGCGCTACGCCAGGTGCTGCAGTCGCCGCGCCTGCAGTTGGTCGGTCACCTGGTGCACAACCCCGAGAAGGTGGGCCAGGACTCCGGCAAGCTGATCGGCGAATCCGCCGTCGGGGTAGTGGCTTCCGACAGCTTTGAGGACTTCGTCGCTTTGGATGCCGATTGCGTGACCTACTTCGCATCGGTTTCCGGACGGGACAATGCGGCTGTCGTCGACCAGCTGTGCGCAATCCTGGCGAGCGGGAAAAACATCGTCATACCATCACATTTCGCGCTCTTTCATCCGCCATCGCTGGACGAGGCAGTGCGCCAGAAGCTGCAAGCGGCATGCCAGGCGGGCAATAGCTCGCTGTTCGCGGCAGGGATCGCGCCCGGCTTTGCCAGCGACATTCTTGCGGTGCATGCGGCCAGCATGACTGCGTTGCCAACGAAAGTCTGTGTCCAAGAACGTATTCCCTGCGGAAGCTATCGGGTACCGGGCTTCTTCGCGATGATGGGCTTCGGGCGCACTCCAGAGGAAGATGCCGAGGCGTATCCGTCGGGAGCGATGATTGGCCACCTAGGGCCAGCATTGCGGCTGCTGGCGCAGGGGCTCGGCTTGGCTCTCGACGAGATCCGCGAGCACCGCGACATTGCGCTTGCCGATCGCCACTACAAGTTTGAAGCCGGCGAGATTCCATCCGGCACGATAGCCAGCGTGCGGATGCGATTCGACGGCATCGTTGACGGCCAGCCGCGGGTGCAGTTCTCGGCAATCTGGTCGATGCCTGACGAACCGGTAGAAGACTGGGAGCCGGGTATCGCGGCGGGCAGCGCGACGCGTCGGCTGACCCGAATCAATGTGGAAGGCGATCCGCCGGTTCAGGTTGACTTTGCGCTCAACGGCGGGGAACTGCCCGGCTCGGCCGCCACCGCCGCCCGGGTGGTCAACGCGATCCCCGCGGTGTGTGCGGCGGATCCGGGGATTCTCAGCGGGCTCGACCTCGTGGTGCCCGGCCAAGCGTCCCCGGCTTAAGGGCGACGAGCAGACGCAAAGTCGCGTAATTCGGGCGCGATTTGGACGATTCTGCGTCTGCTCGGCATTATTCCGCACCGGACTCGAGAAGCTGAACTTCTTCGAGATCCATTTCCTCCTGCAGCTCGCGCAGCACGATGTCGTCGATGCGGTTTTGGTTCCGCAGCACGGTGATGGCTCGGCGCTGGTGCTCGAGCACGCCCAGTCGCACCCGCCGCACCAGTTCGCTGCGCTCGGCCAAGCCGCTCGCTGCCGAGCATTCGTCGGTTGCCATCACCAGTGCGGCATGTTCTTCGTATTCCTTTCGTAGCCGGCGCATTAAGTCCTCACTCAGACCGACTTCGTTGGCGACCGCCGGCAACGCCTCGAGAGCCGCTTCGGCGCTGCGGCTACGCGCCAGCTGCAATTCGTCAGCGTGGGCGACGTCTTCGGGCATTCGCGCCCACCGAACGACCATGGGCAGTGTGCTGCCCTGCAGCAAGACGGTGGTCAGGATGACGACGGACACCACGAAAATAATCAGGCTGCGATCAGGAAACGGTGCGCCGCCGAGTGTGGTCAGCGGAACGGCCAGTGCCGCGGCCAGCGACACCGCACCGCGGAAGCCCGCCCAGCCGGTAACGAAGCGCTGACGAAAGTCGACGGCCCGGCTGGTACGCCGCAGACTGCGATCCACTATTCGCCCTAGCACGGTGGTGACTTCGACCCAGGCAATCCGGGTCACGATGACGACGGCGGTCACCGCCAGCGCCAGCACTACGGCTTGGCGAAGTCCACCGTGAACGTTGTTGATTCCTCGTAGCGCGCCGGGAAGTTGAACTCCGACGAACACCCACAGCGATCCGTTGATCAAAAACGTCGACATGTCCCAGAAGCCGTAGGACTGCAGTCGGGAGCGGGCCCGGATCACCACCGGTCCGAAATAGGAGAGCATCAGGGCCGACACCATGACTGCGACCACGCCGCTGCACTCGAAAGATTGGGCCAGCAAGAACGCCCCGAACGGCGTCACAAGGCTCAGCGCTCCCTCTTCCAGCGGCGCGTCGATGCCACGGCGCAGCAAGGTCACCGCGCCACCGACCAGCAGTCCTGCGGCGATACCGCCGAGGTAGGAGCCGACGAACCGGAGCGTCAAGTCGGGCGGACTGATCTCGGCTCCGCCGACCGCGACGTGGACTGTCACCGCGAACAGGACCAGCGCGGTCCCGTCGTTGATGATGCTCTCGGCGCGTAAGACGGTGAGGGCGCGGCGTGGCAGCTTCTTGGCCAGGCCTGCCACAGCGGCGGCGTCGGTGGGGGAGAGCACCGCGCCTAGCACCGCGGCCGCGTGCGATTCCATGCCGAGCGCTCGCGCCGTCCACGACACGGTGAAGGCGGTGGCGATCACCAAGCCGATGCTGAACATGACGATGACACGCAGGTTTCTGCGGATCTCGCGAAAGCTGGTGTTCAGGCTCTCCCAATAGAGGATCGCCGGCAGGAACAGCAGCAGCACGATCTCGCCGTTGATGTGGACGCTGCCGACATCGGGGATCAGGCCCAGCAGCGAGCCGAGCACGATGAGCAGAACGGGCGGACCCACGCGATAGCGCCGCCCCAACACCGTTCCGACGATGACCGTGCCGACAAGCGCGACGATGACAACAAGCCCAAACACCGGACCATCCTGTCATCACCGATGCGGGGAATCGGCAACCGTCAGCCAAGCAGCCTTTATGCGCAGTCGCAGCAGTCGCCGCAGTCGCAGCAGCAGTCGCAACCGTCGCAGCAGCAGACGCAACTGCCGTCGTCCCCGCGTCCACCCTTCTTGGGCACCTGGCCGGGCGCCATGGCTTCCTCGCTGCCGTCCTGGCCGTAGGGATAGCCGGCGCCGACGGGCTGGTTGCCGAAGTTGATGCCTTGCTGCTCGCCGTGTGGTGTTACGTCACGCGCGGTATATCCAGCGCCGCCGAAGGTGCGCGAGACGGCTCGGCGAAGCTCGCGGGTCAGCAACCGGTGGGCAAGTCGGCCGTCGACGAATTCCACGTCGGCCAGCGCCAATTCGATGCCCAGCACCGCGTCGTCGCACAGGGTACGCACCTTGGAGACCGGAGTTTCGGTGGCGGCCAACGGATTCCACTTGCCGCGCGCCACGTCGTCGCGGTAATCCTCGACCGCGTCCAGCAGGTGAGCCACCCGCCCGAAGAGCTGGCCGATCTCACGCAACGGCGCCTCGTTACCGGGACGGCCGGCCAACACCGCCGTGTGCGCGAACGCGGCGGCGACGGCGGTCTCGGTGGGCTCGGTCACCGCCAGCAGCGAGCTACCGGGGACGGCCGCTGCCTCGAGCCCGGCCTGCCGGTCCATCGCGGCGACGAGCACGCCGGTGTCGAATCCCAGGGTGTGACCAGCATCGGTCCCCTGGCGCACCCACCGCTCGGCGACGCGTCGCGCGGCCGGCCGCACCCCGACCGCGCCGACCATGCCGTCGCGGTCGTCGACGTGATCGCGCACCTTCGCCGCGGCCAGCGCCAGTGACACGACGGCGGCCAACCGCACGCAGTCACCGGTGGCCACGTCGGCGCGCCGCATTCCGCGCAGCGGGCACGGCCCGGCTGTGCGGCGGCTCGGTCCGGCGACCGACTGGGCTTCGACCAAGAGGGAGACGACCAAGCCGTCGTAGTTGGTGGCGATCCGCGCGATCTGCCCGTAGTCATCGCGCAGAGCCAGGCACAATCCGCACAATTGAGCTCGCCACGCGGCGGCAAGCTCGCCGCCGAGCCGATGGCGGCAGGGCCGGATGATGCCAAACACGTCTAGAAGCTACCGGACTGTTTGCCAGCCGGCGCGCGGAAACGCCACGTTTGACCGGCCGTCCGGGCGGATTTATGGTTTTCGTCGGGTACAGACCTGAATATTTAGCCTCATGAAGACCCCGGTTCTGCTCATGGTTGCCGTGCTTGTCGCCGCGGCGGTGTTGGGTTGCTCGGGTGGTCCGGGACGGCGGGCGGCGACGAAAACGATCCAGGTCTCCATCGACGACGTCCTGCAGCACAGCACTATTGATCGCGACATCGCGCTGGGGGTCCGCGACACGCTCAAGGTGACGTTGGGCTCGAATCACACCACGCCGTACCGGTGGACGGCCGATACCAAGATCGGTGACGCCGCCATCGTAAAGCAGACCAGTCACGACTACCTGCGCCCGAAGTCTGATTTGGTGGGAGCACCCGGCACGGAGGTGTGGATGTTCGCTGCGTTGAAGGCGGGGACTACGACGATCGTCGCCGATTATGCCCGCATCGTGGGGAGCGATCCGGCGCCGGTGTGCACGTTCACCGCGACAGTGACGGTGCGATGACGGGCGGCCAAGGCTGACCGGCTCGACTGCCCGGTGCCGACATAGCGTGGCTGACCAGGCCGATCGCGCCGCCCATGATTGGCCAGATCGGCCAGAAGTACCAAGCACCCGTCGTGACGGCGACCGCGGTCCAGACAGTGAGCACGATGGCGACCATCGCGAAGTAGGCACCGAGGTGAACCCGTACCCCGCGGCGAGCCGCGGCCATCCGGGCGGCGTGCCGGCGAGGGTCGGCGCGCCGGATGCGGTCGAGGGGCAGATCGGCGACGAGTTGCTGAAGTTCGCGGATGGTCTCCATTTGGAAGGCCGCTTGCACTCTTTCCTCGTATTCGTCCATCCGCAAATAGCCCTGCGCGAGCGCCTGGCCAAGCCGCGTGGCCGTCTTCTGCCTGTCGCGGTCCCCTGCGCGGGCAGGTAGTGATGCGTCGCTGAGTGGCTTGCTCATTTCTGCTCCTCTACGCCTCTCCATGTGAATAGTATTCACATAGTCGACGATGTTAATGTCGTCAACATGAAACGTGAGCGGAAGGGCCCACCTCGGTCGCCGGCGCGTCGTGACAGCTACCACCACGGCGATCTCAAACGGGCGCTTACCGGGGCGGCGCTATCGCTGGTGGCCGAGAAGGGGCCGAAAGGTTTCACGCTGACGGAGGCGGCACGGCGTGCCGGTGTCAGCGCCGCCGCGCCCTACCGGCATTTCGCCGATAAGGCCGAATTGCTGGCCACCGTCGCTCAGCAGGGATTCCTCGAACTCCACGCCGCGTTGGGTGCGGCCGCCGAGGCCGCGTCGGACCCGAAGGATCGCGTGATCCAACTTGGGCGTGCCTATGTGCGCTGGGCGGTCAGCCATCCCGATCACTACCGGGTGATGTTCGGCGCCGAGCTCACCAAGGCGGACCACCCGACCCTGGCCGTTGCCGGGGAGCAGGCGTTCGACGACCTACTCGGCGCGATCACGGCGTGTCAGGAGGCGGGCATCATCGGGAGACGAGACCCCCGTGAAATCGCCGGTCCGCTTTGGTCATTGGTGCACGGGGTAGCTTCCCTGGCTATCGGCGGCGAGCTAGCCGCGGTCGATATTCAGCAGGACCCGGAGTTGATAGTCGCGAGCGCTGTGGCCCAATTGTTCGGCTAGTTCAGTCTTCCGGTGCGGCGAAGAGGACGTCTGGGTTGAGGATGCCCGCCGGGTCGAAGCTCTGCTTGATGCGGCGCATGAGGCTGATCTTGGCTGGGTCTTCAAGCTCGAGGAAGTACGGGGTTTTGGCGCAGCCCAGGCCGTGTTCACCGGAGATTGCGCCGCCCAATTCCATTGCCAGGGCGAAGATGTCGGTCATCAGCTGCTTTCTCTTGTCGGCGTCTTTCAGAAAGATGCCCAGATGCACGTTGCCGTCGCCGGCATGCCCACAGCCGATCACGGCACCGCCGGCGGCTGAAGCCAAACCCCGTGCGGTGGTGAGGAATTTCGGCATCGATGCGCGCGGGACGACGGCGTCGATGATGTCGTCCGCGCCGGCTGCCTTGGCCGTCCAGAACGTCTTCTCACGCGCCTCGATCAGCTTGCGCGCCGAGCCGCCTTCAAGCACATACGCGTCCAGTGCGCCCAGTTCGGCGAGTAGCTCGCCTGCCCGCTCGACGTCTTCGTCCAGTCGGTTTGCGGTGCGGTTCTCAAGCGCCAAAACAAGATACGCCTGGCAGGTCTCGCGGATCTTGTCCGGAACGCCCAGCTCCAGGTTTTGGGAGTAGACGAGTGCGGCCATCGTCATGTTGTCGATGTATTCGAGGATGTAGGGGATCAGGCCGCTGGCCAGGATCTGCGGCACGGCCTCCATGACTTGGTCGAAGTCGGCGAACGGGGCGAGCACCGTTGCGCTGTGGTCGAGGCGCGGATGCAGTTTGACGATCACCTCGGTGGCCAGGGCCAAAGTGCCTTCGGAGCCGACGATTAGTTGTGTCAGGTCGTAGCCGGTGGACACTTTGGCGATCCGGCCGCCGGTGCGGATGATCTCGCCGGTGGGTAGCACAG
The DNA here is from genome assembly GCF_059812725.1 of Mycobacterium sp. NGS41. NCBI lineage: Bacteria > Bacillati > Actinomycetota > Actinomycetes > Mycobacteriales > Mycobacteriaceae > Mycobacterium > Mycobacterium sp. NGS41. The sequence continues at coordinate 7,189 of NZ_JCALDF010000044.1, read as the reverse complement.
CCTGCAGGCCGAGCACGTTGTGGCGGGCCACGCCGTACTTGACGGCACGCATTCCGCCGGCGTTGGTTCCGACGTTGCCGCCGACGCTGGAGGACAGTTCGCCGGGGTGAACCATGTACCGCAGACCGGTGTCGGCGGTGGCGGTGTCGAGGTCGGTGAGGGTGACGCCGGGCTGGACGACGGCGATCTGGTTGGTGGTATCGACCTCCAGGACCGCGTTCATCCGCTCGAAGGAGATCAGCAGTCCCTCGGTTCGCGGCCGCGCTGCACCGGACAGGCCACTGCCGGACCCGCGAGCCGTCACCGGGATGTTTTGTTCCGTGGCGGTTTTCAGCAGCTGTGCAACTTCTTGTGCGGTAGCCGGTTTGGCGACGTAGGCCGGCTTTTGTGGTGGCTTCGTCAGCTCCTCGTCATGCGAATAGTCTTCGGAGATCGCGTCGCCGGTCAGCAAGTTGTGCGTGCCGACGATCTCGGCGAACCGTGCAGTCATGTCGCTCATTCTGAAGGCCTCACCTTCTAGGAGTGTCGCCAGCGTAACGCCAGTGCGAAACCGAGCCGACCGGTCTACTCCGGGCCGCGGGCGACGGCGCGGCTCGGATCCGAACTCCACTCAGACCACGACCCGGGAAACAGGGCCGCGTCGTAGCCGATTGTGGCGAGTGCTGCGACCGTGATCGTCGCGGTAACACCTGAGCCGCAATAGGCGCCTATTCGGTCATGCTTGATGCCGCGGTCGAAGAGCAGTTGTCTGAGCTTGCCGTCGTCGAGAAACGTTCCGTCGCTTGATAGTAGGGCGCCGCTGGGAAGATTTCGGGCGCCCGGGATGTGACCGGCAACCGGGTCGACGGGCTCCACCTCGCCGCGAAAGCGTTCGGGTGCGCGCGCGTCGAGCAGTGTCACGTCGTCTGCGGTGCACTGCTGCGCATTGAGCGTAGGTAGGGCTCCGGCGTACAAATTACTATGTGGCACAATCACATTCCCAGGTTGGGGAGTGACCGGGCCGGTGTCGAGGCTGCCTCCGGCTGACTGCCAGGCTGGGAGGCCACCGTCCAGGATGCGTACATTCTTGATGCCGGCGGCGGTTAGCACCCACCAGGCTCGCGCGGAACCGGCTCGGCTCCAGTCGTCGTACACCACGACGGAGACGTCCTGTCGGACACCCCATCGGCGTGCGGCGGCCTGCAGACTGGGTCCCTTTGGCAACGGATGTCGGCCGCGGCCGGTGATCGTGTGGTCGCTGAGTTCGTCCTCGAGTGACACGTACACCGAACCTGGGAGATGGCCGTCTAAGTAGGCCGTGCGCCCGTCTGGTTCGTCGAGGCGCCAGCGCACGTCCAGGATGGTTAGCGGGTCGCCGGACTCGATGAGGCTGGCCAGCTCTGTGGCCGTGATCAACACTTGGGCGCGTGCGTGCATCTCAACGAGCCTAATGGCGCAATCTCGATGAGGTGCTGGTGACTTAGTCACTTCTGCCACTCTGGTCTCCCGCCCGGAGGATGGTCATTGTGGTCCACCTCCGCGCGACAACTCGGGCGCAAACACTTCGACTGGACTTGTGTTTTGGCGCCAATAGCGCCAAAATGGCGCCATGCCGAGCGTGCAAATCAAAGATGTTCCCGACGACACTCATCGCGTCCTGCGAGAGCGAGCCGCACGCGCACATCAATCGCTGCAGGAGTACCTTCGGAGCCGTCTGATCGCAGAAGCGAATCAACCCACCCTGGACGAGATTTTCGACCGCATCGCCGCACGCCGTGGTGGGCGGGTTTCCTTCAAGGACGCCGTCGATCACGTTCGGGCAGAACGTGATCGTCGTTGAGGCGAGCGTATTGGCGGTAGCGCTGGGCGACGACGGACCAGCCGGCCGGCGTGCCCGGGAGCGCTTAGCGGACGAAACGCTGGTCGCTCCCGAACTTGTTGACCTCGAGGTCGTCTCGGTGTGGCGCCGCCATGTTGCCGCAAAATTCTTGCCCGCTCGAAGAGCCGCCGGTGCCTTAGCAGATCTTGCAGACTTACCCCTGCGTCGGTCGTCGCATCAACCGTTGTTGGAACGCATCTGGGAACTCCGGCATGTGGTTACGCCTTACGATGCCGCGTACATTGCTCTGGCCGAGGCCCTTGATGTCGTGCTGGTCACCTCTGATGCGCGCCTTTCGCGCCCCTCGGGCGTCAACTGCGAGGTCGAAGTCATCGGCTGAGTCTGGTAGTCGGGATTGCGTTCGCCGTATTCTGTTTGCCAGCTAGCAAACGCGGCCGGAGGTGACGGCGATGCATACCGATATGGAAGCCCCACAAAGCCCGATCGGAGCGGAAGCCCCCCGCGAAGTCGTGGTGAAATGCCCCGCCACCGGCGAACGCGTCGGCAGCGTGCCAATCGCGTCGGCGGCTGAGGTTGAGGCCGTCGCCGCTCGGCTGCGGGAGGCGCAGCCGGCCTGGCAACAGTTGGGAGTCGAGGGACGCGCCAGATGGCTCGGCAAATGGCGCGACTGGCTGCTTGACCACATCGACGAACTGTCCACCTCGGTACAGCTCGAGGGCGGTAAGTCCTGGGGCGATACGTTCGCCGAGCTGCTGTTGGGGACACAGGCCATCAACTACTGGATCGACAATGCGGCGAAGTTCTTGGCCGACGAGTCGGTGCGGCCGTGGGGAGCGGCGAACGCCACCAAGAAGCTGACCGTCGTGTACGAGCCGTACCAGCTCGTCGGGGTCATCACTCCGTGGAATGGCCCGTTGGCGGCGCCACTGCTGGATATCCCGGCGGCGCTGATAGCGGGGTGCGCGGTGCTGTCCAAGCCGTCGGAGTTCGCGCCGCTGGCGTGGCAGGCCGCGGTCGATGGCTGGAAGGAGATCGGTGCCCCCGCCGTACTCGACGTGGTCAATGGTCTGGGGGAAACCGGTGCCGCCTTGGTCGACGTCGTCGACTACATCATGTTCACCGGATCGGTAAACACCGGGCGTCGCATCGCGACCGCGGCCGCGCAGCGCTTGATCCCTTACAGCCTGGAGCTCGGGGGCAAGGACGCGATGATCGTGTGCGCCGATGCCGACGTCGACCGGGCGGTCGACGGTGCGGTATGGGGCGCATTCGGCCTCACCGGTCAGGCTTGCATATCGGTGGAACGCCTCTACGTCGAAGAGCCCGTCTACGACGAGTTCGTGGAAAAGCTGGTGGCCAAGACATCGCAGCTGCGCCTTGGCATGGACACCAAGCACGACTATTCCTGCGATGTCGGATCGATGGCGACTGAGCAGCAGCGCTCCGTCGTGTCCCGTCATGTTGAGGATGCGGTGAGCAAGGGCGCGAAGGTGCTCACCGGCGGGAAGGCGCGCGACAACGGGTTTTTCTACGAGCCGACCGTGCTGGTCAACGTCGACCACAACATGGACTGCATGCGTGAGGAGACGTTCGGCCCCACATTGCCGGTGATGAAGGTGCGCGATGCCGCCGAGGCGATCGATAAGGCCAACGATTCCAAGCTGGGGTTGGCCGGCAGCATCTGGACGCGGGACAAGGAGAAGGGGATGGCCTTGGCCCGTCAGATGAACACCGGAACGGTGACCATCAACAACGCGCTCGTGGGCATCTTCCAGTTCGGGGTCCCGTTTGGGGGCTGGAATGACTCGGGCATCGGTTCCCGTTCGGGCGGCGCCCAGGGGATCCGGAAGTATTGCCGCGCCAAAAGCATTGTGGCCGAACGTGTCGCGATGAAGAAAGAAGCTATGTGGTACCCCTACAGCCGCAGGAAGGGCAAGATCATGGAGGCGGCGGGCAAGTTCATGTCAGCTCGGGACTGGCGGCGTCGACTCGGTCGTTGACGGGCGATCGTTAGGCGGAAGCTCGATCCGGGAATCGGCGCGGGCGGCGACCTAATTTGTGCGGCGATCTCCTGGCGTGAAGGTGACCGGTAACTTGCCCAGTCCGGTCATGCTCGGGTTGCCCAGGTATTGCTGGACGCCGCTTTCGTCGACTTGATAGTCGGGGATGCGGTCGAGTACCGCCCTGACCATCACCTCGGACATAAGACGTGCCAGATGGGACCCGATGCAACGGTGCGGTCCGAGCCCAAAGGCGAGGTGGCGGTTGGGGTTTCGGTCCAGAATGATCTCGTCGGGTCTGTCGAACTCGTTTTCGTCGTGGTTGGCGGCCAGCCAGCTGATGATGACGCGGTCGCCTTTTCGGAGGCATTGGCCGTTCATTTCGACGTCGCGTGTGACCGTGCGGCTCAATTGCTGGTTGACCGAGAAGTAACGCAGGAACTCGTCGGTGGCGGTGCGGTAAAGCTCCGGGTGGTCGATGAGTTGTTGGCGCAGATCCGGATGGGTGCCCAGGTGCAGCAGGGTCAGCGCCGTCTGCGATGTGGTGGTGTCGACGCCGCCGGCGATGAGGTTCCAGAGGATGTTGAGCAGCTGTTCGTCGGTGTGGCGTTGGCCGTCGAATTCGAACTGGATGAGAAAGCTGGTGACGTCGTCTTTGGGCTTGGCGCGTCTGGCCGCCGCGAAGTCGAGAACGCCCTGCATCATGGCGGGGACCGCGGAGATGGCGTCGATGTACTCGGGGCTGTCTTGGGGGAGGGCCATGACGGAGTGGAAGAGGTTGGCGTAGAGCTGCCAGTTGTCGTAGGGCAGGCCCATCAACTTCATGGTCAGGATGGCCGGGACCGGGCTGGCGTAGTCGAGCACGAGGTCCATGTGTCCTTCGGTGATTCGCTGGTCGAGGAACTCGTGTGCCAGTTGTTCCATGAAGGGCTTTAACTTCTGGACAGCGCCCGGTGAAAAGAACGGGGCCAGCGCGTGTCTCAAGGCCAGGTGGTAGGGGCCGTCGATCTCGCCGATGCCCAGTGCCGGTTGGCCTTCGGGGCGCGGGACGCCCATCTCGCCCTGGTAGTCGATTCCGTCGTCGGAGTTGGGCTCGTACTTGTGGGCGAAGGTGTCGCCGTCGCGCGCGGCTTGGCTGACGGCGTCGTAGCTGGTGAGAAACCAGAAGCCGCCGTAGTTCTGGTTCCAGGCGACGGGGCATCTTTGTCTCAGCTCGGCGTTCACGGCTAGCTCGTTGAGGTTGAACTCGTCGGAGTGATGGTCGAAATCGGCGATTGCGTCGGGGTGGACGTCGGGTCGGGTCACCATCGAAAGCCCTCCAACAAAAAGGGTGTATTTACGCTATCTTTGCATTGTTTGCCATTGAGCGGGCGAAGGTGGTCGGCCAGCGGTCGTCATCGACGGTCGAGCCCCGCGCTGGCTCGTCATGGAAGGTTGAAATGTCTGTTCACCGCACAACTTTCAATCATGTTGGACTGTGCGTCGCCGACCGTGAACGATCCCGGCGGTTCTACGAAGGTCTGCTCGGCTTCGAGCTCTGGTGGGAAATCGAACCGCCCGACGACCGCACCGCCGAGCTCTTGCAGCTGCCCGAGCCGCTCGGAGTGCACGCTACGTATCTGGTGCGGGATGGGTTCGTGCTCGAACTTATCGATTACTCGAAGCGTGAGGTTCGCATCGGGGCGGAGCGGGTGATGGATCAGGTGGGGCTGACGCATATCTCGTTTTCGGTCTCTGACCTTCCTGGTGTCTTGGCGAGCGTCGAGGAATTCGGGGGAGCGGTGGTCGACGGGACGGTGTCCGAGGGAGCGGCGATGGTTCGGGATCCAGACGGGCAGCTGCTGGAGTTGCTATCGGATGGGTGGTTAGCGGTGCTGCCGCCGCGGCCTTAGCGGTTGGCCGTTCGCCGACTACTCGGCCCGTCACCCGCCAAGTTAGAAGGGACAGAGCATGTTTCGCAGAAAGCAGTGGCTTCAAATAACACGTTCGGCGTTCCCCGCGTGAGCGCCGATCGCGCGCACGGTCGTGACCGACGAAACGCTTTCTTCTACCGCGGGCTCGGCGCCGACCTGCCTCCTCGCCACCGGCGATAGGGTTCACACCGTTCGGATAAGGAGGCCAGTGGGCGGGTCCGCTTGCGGCGGAAGAGCGAGCGGCGTGTTGCCGGGGGAGATGCGTCCGAGCACGTGCGGTCCGGTGAGCAGCGGCACCTGGTGCCAGGCGAGGAAGCCGATGAGCGCCATCAGGTAGGCCTCCTGGGCCTGCGCGGGCAGGCCACGTTCGTCGCTGAGGACGACCGGCAGGCGCCGCTTGAGCGCGGCGAGCAGCGTCGGGTTGCGGACGCCGCCACCGGACGCGACGACCTCGACGGGCGCGTAGGGCGTGAGCGCGTCGGCGACCGTGATCGCGGTCAACTCCGTCAGCGTCGCCAGCAGATCCTCGGGCGCGAGACCCGGCAGGTCACCGAGCCGAAAGTACTCGCGGCCAGTCGATTTCGGCGGTGCGCGCGTGTAGTAGGGGTCATCGAGCAGGTTTTGGAGGAGCGTCGCGTCCGGGCTGCCGTGGGCGGCGAGGCGGCCGTCCTTGTCGCTGTGCCGGCCCGTCGTGCGGCGTGCTGCCTCGTCGAGCAGGCAGTTGGCTGGGCCCGTGTCGAAGGCGCGCGGGGGACGGCCGCGACGGACGATCGTCACGTTTGCGATCCCGCCGAGGTTGAGCGCCGCGCGGGTGTGTTCACCCCGCAGCCACAGGTCGTCGAGGATCCCGGCGAGCGGGGCGCCGTGGCCGCCGGCGGCGATGTCGCGCGCGCGGACGTCGGAGATGACCGGCAGCCCGGTCGCCTCGACGATCCACGCGGGCTGGCCCAACTGCAGCGTGCCCTTCGCCTTGCCGTCTTGTACCCAGTGGTGGACCGTCTGCCCGTGGCTGACGACGAGGTCGGCGGGCAGCAGCTCGGCGGTGAGGTCCGCCGACGCCTGCCCGATCAGCTGGTCAAGCTCGCACAGCTCGCCCGCCGTCGTCGCGCCCAGCGAGGCGTGCAGCCGCGCTCGCATCTCGTCCGGCCACGGCCGTTCGATATGACGCAGCGGCCTCATATCGACCGCGCCGCCGTCCCACTCAAGCTCCGCCAACGCCGCGTCGAGGCCGTCCATCGACGTCCCCGACATCAACCCGATCACCCTCATGTCACTCATCTAAACGCTGAGATCTGCGCGGAAGCGATTGCCCAGACTGATTCCTGTACCCAGGCGATGGCGAGATGCATGACGGCAGCAGCCTCTCACAACGCATGAAGGGACCGAGCGAGAAGAGTGTTCCCTCACGTGTGCGTCGAATTGTCTGTTTCACGATTTGGCGTAGCCGGCGATGGATG